>NZ_RXFZ02000009.1:0-14064 GCF_044714365.1 Spiroplasma sp. hy2 | reverse complement strand
TATTCTGTAATTATTTTTTTCATTAATTATTTACCTCCATATATTAAAAATATACCTAATTTTAGGTATATTTTATAAATATCAAGAGTTTTCGACAAAATTAAAGGAATATTCCTATTAATTTATCTAAAAATAGTGATAAAATAATTAGTGGTGATTCAACTTGGCAAGTTTTTTCTGAGGAAGAATTTGCAGCGTATCAAGCAGCTCAAGCGGATTCACGATGAGAACAATTACACGGAAAATTAGTTAAAACAACAAAGGAGGAGAAATAATGGCGGTACCATTTCGAAAAACATCCAAACAGGCAAAAAGAAAACGCCGAACACATTTTAAATTAGTTGGTGCAACTTTGATAGCATGTAAAAATTGTGGAGCATTAATTAAACCACATAGAGTTTGTCGTGAATGTGGATATTATAAGGATAAAGAAGTTATTAGAGTTGATTAGGTTATAATAACTAATTATAAGAAAGGATCAAGAGATTCTTTTTTTTTTTTAACTAATGTTGTATTTATAATTTATCTTGCTTAAAAAAGCCTTTAAATTATTGGTCCAGTAGTAGGGCTTTTTTGTAAAAAATTTTTTGGGAAAAGTGTTGCAATATGGGAAAGAGTATAATACAATATGTATGAAAGTGGGGGAAAATGGGACAAAATGGCATTATTAGGAACTTACAATCATACATTAGATGATAAAGGACGATTAACAATTCCTTCTAAAATGAGAGAACAGTTTAAAGATGATAAAGTCTTTATTTCTCTTGGTTTTGATGGTTGTATTGATGTTCGTAATGAAGCTGAATGGTTAAAGTGAACAGAAAAAGTTGCTTCAACTGGACAAGCCACAGCCGAAGGAAGGGCTTTGACACGAAAAATTATGTCAATGTCTGATGAAACTACTTTCGATAATGCTGGACGAATTAAAATTTCGTCCATTTTGCAAAATAAAGCAAATATTACAAAAGATGTTGTTATTATTGGAAACAATGACCACTTGGAATTATGAGATCCGAAAGTTTGAGAAGTATACATTGAACAAGCACCAGGAATCGAAGAAGCGGCAAAAAATTTTGAGGAAAAAATTTAACGTATGGAATTTAAACATCAGACAGTCTTATTACAAGAAGCAATTGCCGGTTTAAATGTTCAAAACAATGGAATTTATGTTGATTGTACCTTAGGGCGAGCCGGACATAGTCTTGAAATTTTAAAGCATCTTCCAAATGGAAAGTTATATTGCTTTGAGCAAGATGAAGCAGCAATTGTTGCTTCTGAAGAAATTTTGCAGAAGAGTAAATATCGTAATTATGAAATTATTAAAAATAATTTTGTTAATTTAGCTGCTGAATTACAACTACGATATGTTAAAGCAGTTAATGGTATTTTATATGACCTCGGAGTATCATCACCACAATTAGATGATGATAACCGTGGTTTTAGTTATCGCTATGATAGTCCATTGGACATGCGGATGAATCAACATCAAGGATTAACAGCAAAAACCATTGTTAATACTTATTCGCAAGAAGCTTTAGTAAAACTTTTTCAAGATTATGGTGAAGAACCATTTGCAAAAGTAATTGCAAAAAACATTGTTATTGCTCGTAATGAACAAGAAATTGTTACTACTTTCCATCTTGTTGAAATTATTAAAAAAAGTTTGCCACAAAAGATTTTAAAAAAGGCAAAACATCCAGCAAAACGAGTTTTTCAAGCATTACGAATTGAAGTAAATCAAGAGTTATTTATTTTACAAGAATCATTACGACAAGCAACAACTTTATTAGCGGTGCATGGTCGGTTAGTTGTAATTTCGTTTCATTCATTAGAAGATCGTATTGTTAAAAAATATTTTCAAAGTTTAACAAAAGATCCTAATTATGAAATAAATCAACAGCTACCAGTAATATCACATTTTGAAAGTGATTATCAGATTATTACTAAGAAAGCAATTGTACCTTCGGTAACTGAACAAACAAACAACCATCGAAGTACAAGTGCTAAATTAAGAATATTAGAACGGGTGAAATAATATTCTAAAATTTGAAAAGGAGGTGAACGAAGTGGATTATAAGTTAAAAGAAGTATATTCTGTGTTAGAAATTAAAAATTATAGTTTTAGTTTTATGGTTGGTGTTTATACTGAATCACAAATTAAAGTGCTTTATAAAAGGCATCTTGAATATCATTTTTGTGATAATGGTATCATTATTGATGAAAAAAATGTGGCTAAAAAATTAGTTAATTTAATTAAAGATGCAAATCGACAATTAGGAATTGTAATTGAACGGGTGGCAATTAGTATTCCAGCAAATAATATGACAATTAAAACTTCAATCAAAATGCTAAATTTAACACATGATCGTCTAATTACGAAGAATGATATTGATTCATTAATTACATTAGCAAAAGAAGTTCCTTTATTAGATGATGAAACTGCTTTTTTTATTAGACCATATCGTTACATTCTTAATGAACAAAAAGCATTATCAGCACCACCAATAGGGCAGGCAGCGCACAAAGTACGTATTAAGGCAATTGTTTATGTAACAAAAAAACAGATTGTTCAAAGTATTTTTGCGACACTTAAATATGCCAAAATTGAAGTTATGGGTATCCTTCCAGAAGGGTTTAGTCTTGCGTGAAATATTGCATCACCAGTTGATTTGCAAAATGGAATTACAATTATTAATTGAGATTATGATAATATTATCGCTTATGTTTTTGTTCGTGAAACTTTATGTGAACAAATTATTACTCCGGGTGGTATTAAAAAAATAATTACGCGATTACGTAATGTCTTAAGTTGTGATAATAAGCAAGCACTAAAATATTTATATAAAATTATTAATTTAAATAATAATAGTAAAGATAATTTAATTATTTATAGCAAATATGATCAACAGCAACAAACACAATTAAATTTTACCCATTATGATTTAAAACGAATTGTTAATCATGTTTTAACAGAAGAAATGGAAACATTGAGTGAAAAGTTAGCTAATAGCTTAGGGCACTATAACTATCCAGTGGTTCTTGTTGGTGAAATTTTACGAATTAGTGGGTTTAAAGAAAATTTGTTGGCATTAAATAAAGATAAAAATGTTACCGTTTATATTGCTTCAACATTAGGAGCAAAAGAAACATGATGTATTGGCTTATTGGGAAATATTTATTATCAACATTTAGCAAATAAAGTTAGTGCAACAAATATTCAATCGGTTGATCATCGTTATATTCGTTATTTAAATAATAATGGTGATAAAAAAGGACCACGAAATGACAAATATGGTGAGCATCATCAACCAGGTGGCAATGCTAATCCGGCACAAGGGGTTATGCCGCTAAGTAACCAGCATTTAAACGGTTCGCAACAATATCAACAAAAATACTACCAAAATATTAAATAAATAGTATAATATATAAAAAATGGAGGAATTAAGGTTATGGACAATTTTGATAATTATGAACAAGTCGCGTCAATAAAAGTTATCGGTATTGGTGGTGCTGGTAATAATGCTGTCAATCGGATGATTGAAGCAGGCGTACAAGGGGTTGAATTTATTGTTGCTAATACTGATGCCCAGATTATTAGTGTTTCAAAATCAAAAAATAAAATTGTATTAGGTAAAGAAACATCAAAAGGGCTAGGAGCAGGTGCTAATCCTGATGTTGGTCGTCAAGCAGCAATTGAATCAGCAGAGGAAATTAAAGACGCTTTAAAAGGGGCAGATATGGTTTTTGTCGCCGCTGGAATGGGTGGTGGAACTGGAACTGGGGCTGCTCCTATTATTGCCAAACTTGCCAGAGAACAGGGTGCTTTAACCGTTGGAATTATTACAACGCCATTTTCATTTGAAGGACGTGCGCGCAATAGTTATGCTATTCAAGGAACCGAAGAACTACGTAAACATGTTGATTCATTAATTATTATTTCAAATGATCGCTTATTAGAAGTAATTGGTGGTGTCCCATTAAAAGATTCATTCAAAGAAGCAGATAATATTTTACGCCAAGGAGTTCAAACCATTACTGATTTAATTGCAGTACCATCCTTAATTAATTTAGACTTTGCAGATATTAAGACCGTGATGAAAAATAAAGGGAATGCTTTATTTGGCATTGGGATTGGTTCAGGTAAAGATAAAGCAATTGAAGCTGCTAATAAAGCAATTATTTCTCCATTATTAGAAGCATCAATTCGTGGTGCTCGTGATGCTATTATTAATGTTACTGGTGGTAATACCTTAACCTTAAATGATGCTAATGATGCTGTTGATATTGTTAAACAAGCAATTGGTGGCGAAGTTAATATTATTTTTGGAACAGCAGTTAATGAGCATTTAGATGATGAAATGATTGTAACTGTCATTGCAACTGGGTTCGATGAAGAACAAAATTTTACTAATCTAGATAATGGTTATCGTGCTTCAATGGAAGAATACGAAGCACCAGCACCACGCCCAACACGGGATGCTGAGGTTAGTGATGACAATGATCAAGATGTTGCTCGTAAACGGCCAAGTTATTTCACTAATTTATCTGAAAATGCTGAACGTGAAACAGCGAATGCAAACCGTCGGATTAATGCGTGACGAGAACATGTTAATAATAATCAAGTCGTTGAACATGACGATGAAGATGATGATTTACCACCATTTGTTCGTCGTAGTTGATAATAATGAGCATTTTTAAGAAAAAACAACGAAGTATTTACGAATCTCAACCACGAATTGATTTTAATGATAGCCCAACCGCACCAATTGTCCATAGTGATCAACCATTAGATCAACCATTAACAAAACCTGTTCTTGCCCCAGAAACACCCTTTCAAAAGGTGAATTTTGAGCGTGAAAGCGAAGTACAGCCTTCTTCTGAAGTTAGTAGTAACACAAGTGTACTTACAACTGGTTTTATTGCTGATAGTTATAATGATGCTCCCAAAATGGCTGATTTATTATTGACAAAAGGGCAATTAATTGTTCATTTAGAGAAGTTACCAAAAGGAGAACGGGTACGGCTATTAGATTTTATTAGTGGTGTGATGTATGCTTTTAATGGTGATGTTCAAAAAAATGAACATAGAACTTATCAATTTACAATTCAAAAAGATGCTTAATAAGACACAATTATTGCAACATTATCAGCAAGATTATGAATTAATTAATAAAATTAAAGGATGATGTGAACAAGCCCACCGTGGGCAAGTTGTTAACACAGATTTTCTTGATTTACGTCAAATTGCAATTTTGCAAGCAATCTTGGCACAAGAAAACATTACTAATTATTTTATTCATAAACCATTAACAAATGGTTTTCGAGCAACTGTTAGTTTTAATGCTAAGCACGATAATACGGTTATTTTACATGCGAAACAACCAACACCGCATTTTTTTCAACATCATCAGGTGCTTGGTTTTATTTTAAACCAATTACAATTAGAAATGCGAGTGATTGGTGATTTATATATCACAGCAAATGATTTATATTTAAGTGTTTTAAAGAAAATTATGCCAGTGTTTATTAATGCTCCATTAATTATTCAAAAGAACTTATTAAATTGGACTATTAACCTTGCCCCTGTTGTTGTTGAATATCAATTTACTGTTTTTATAAAAACAGTAAAAAGTTTACGCTTAGATGCTGTGGTAAGTGCCCTTTGCAATGTTTCACGCCAACAAGCACAAAAATATGTTGAACAAAATTATGTTTATGTTAATTTTTCAGTGGTAAATAATAAGACTTTTCAAGTTGCTTGTGATATTATAATATCAATAAAACGGTATGGTCGTTTTAAAATTAATGCAATTTTACCATCAAAAAATCAACATTATCGAATTACAATTGCAAAGTTTGCATAAAGTAGGGAAAATATGGCAGAACAAGAGAAAGATTTACGGACAATTATTTATGAACAAAATGAAATTATAGAAAAATTAACATACGATAATCGCCAATTAATGTTGCGTTTACAAGAATTACAACATTTAGAGCATATTTCACGCTATAATATTGAAAAATCACGCGAAGCATTTGAAGTTGCAAGTCATAATGCAGGACGGATTATTATGAAAGCAGTTGATTTTTCTTATGCTTTTAAAGAAGAAATTGCAGTATTACTTGATGACATTGATCATAATCGGCATAATCCCCAGAATGTGTTAAAAGTAATTGATGATTTTTTAGAACGAAATAAGCGCATTTATGCCTTTTCCATTAATGATGGTGAACGAATTACAGAATTGATTAAAAAAGAAATTATTAACAAAATTAAATAAATAGTGTAATATTTATTTATAAGAAAACAAACCACGGTTATTTGCTCGTTTTATTACAGCAAGATTAGGATGATGTGAGCTAATCATAAAAGACAAATAATTATCTCTTGTTTTTACAATTTAAAATAAAGAAAAAAAGGTAAATATTATTACAATATTTATAAAGTAAGATGGTACCGTGCATTTGCGCTCTTATAGTCTTACTTTTTTTATGACAGAAAGGAAAAAACACTGATGAATTATAAAGATACATTATTAACTCCCAATACCTTATTTGAGATGAAAGCTAACTTGGCAGTAAAAGAACCGCAAATTCAGTTAGAGTGACTTAAAACAAATGTTGTTTCAGGGCGCTATCAACATAATGCTAACAACCAACCCTTTATTTTACATGATGGTCCTCCTTATGCAAATGGGGATTTACATGTTGGTCATGCGTTAAACAAAATTTTAAAAGATTTTATTGTTCGTTATTATAATCAAAAAGGATTTTATAGTCCATGAATTTGTGGCTGAGATACGCATGGTTTGCCAATTGAAACTGCTGTTGTTAAAAGCGGGGTTGATCGGAAAACAACTCCACCAGTTGCCTTTCGCCAAATTTGTCGTCAATATGCTTTAGACCAAATTGAAAAACAAATTACGCAATTTAGTTGATTAGGTTTGTTTAGTGATTTTCAGCAAAAATATGTAACATTAGATTTGCCATATGAATTAGAACAATTACGATTATTTCAAACAATGGTTCAAAAAAAAATAGTTTATCGGCAATTAAAGCCAATTTATTGATCACCTTCAAGTGAATCAGCTTTAGCGGAGGCAGAAATTGAATATGCTGATTTAACATCACCATCAATTTATGTAACTTTTACAGTAACAACAGGAAATAAGGTGATTAAACCAGGAACAAAATTTTTAATTTGAACAACAACACCATGAACAATTCCAATGAATCAATTGTTAGCGGTTGGAAAAGATGTTGTTTATGTTGAAGTTCTTGTTGAAGGTGAAAAATACTTATTTGCTAAGGCTTTATTTGACGAGTTACAAACATTATTAAATTGGAAAAAAGTTAAAATTGTACAAGAAGTAGTTGGTGCTAAATTAGTTGGAATTATTACAAAACATCCTTTATATGACCGCGATAGTTCTGTTGTTCTTGGCCACCATGTTACTGTTGAAGCTGGGACAGGAATTGTCCATATCGCATCGGGATTTGGTGAAGATGATTATTTGATTGCCCGTACGAACAATGTTCCAATCTTTGCACCATTAGATGATACTGGAAAATATACTCCAGAAGTAGCAGATGATAGTTTAGTTGGTGTTTATTATGAAGATGCAAATAAAATGATTGGTCAACGATTAGAACAAAATGGCGCTTTGTTAAAATTAAAATTTACAAAACATCGTTATCCAATTGATTGACGAACAAAAAAACCAGTTATTTATCGTGCAACAGCACAATGATTTGTTTCAATTGAAAAAATTAAGCCAGAATTATTAAAAGAAATTAGACAAGTACAATGAAATCCACAATGAGCAGCAAAAAGAATGGAAACAATGATTGAAAATCGTCAGGATTGATGTATTTCTCGTCAAAGATTATGGGGTGTACCAATTATTGCCTTTTACGATGAAAATAATCAACCACAATTTACAACAGAATTAATTGAACATGTAATTAATTTATTTGCCAAAACAAAAACAACTGACATTTGATTTGAATGAAGTGCTGATCAATTGTTGCCACCAGCTTATCAAAATCGCAATTGACGAAAAGAGCAAGATATTATGGATGTTTGATTTGATAGTGGTGTTAGTAATTTAGCAGTAACAAAAGAATATCATTTACCCCATCCCGTTAATGTTTATTTGGAAGGAATTGACCAATTTCGAGGATGATTTAATTCATCATTAATTACTTCGGTTGTGGCGACAGGTCATGCTCCTTACCAAGTTGTTTTATCACATGGTTTTGCTAATGATGAAAAAGGCAGCAAAATGAGTAAATCATTGGGAAATGTTATCTCACCATTAGCAATTACTGACCAGTATGGGGCTGATATTTTACGAATGTGAGTAGCTTCGGTTGATTATCGTGATGATGTTAAAATTGGGCCAGAAATTTTAAAACAAATTGCGGAAGCTTATCGAAAAATTCGTAATACATTACGGTTTTTATTAGCAAATTTAAATGATTTTAATCCAGCAACTGATTTACAATCAAAATTAGGAGATGTTGATTATTATGTGTTACATTTAGCGCAGGAATTTCAACAAAAAGTAAATAAAAGTTATGAAGAATTTAATTTTAATAATGTTTATACTTTAATTAATAATTTTGTTACCACAACATTATCAAAATTTTATTTAGATTTTACAAAAGATATTTTATATATTGAGGAAATGAAATCACCGCGTCGTCGTGCGGTACAAACAACATTATATTATTTATATCGGATTTTAGTTGATGTTTTAAAACCAATTATTCCGCATACAGTTGAAGAAAGTCATCGCTTTATTACATATCCCGACCAACAAAGCTCGGTTCATTTAGAAGAAAATTTTGTTTTAACAATGGCTATTAATGATAAATTAATTGCAAAATGAGACCAAGTGCTGAAATTGCGAGATGATGTTAATAAAGAATTAGAATGTCGTCGTGAACAAAAAGAAATTAAAAAATCATTAGAATGTCAAGTAACGATTGCTTTAAAACCAGCCTATGCAAGTTTAGCAGCAATTAAGGATTTATATCAAATTTTTATTGTTAGTGAAATTATTTTTACTACTGACCATCAGAACTTAACAGAATATGAAACTAGTTTTTTAAAAGTTCAAGAAAAAGCTGGTTTAAAATGCCAACGTTGTTGAATAATTTATAATCATTTAAATGTCCAAAATAATGAAATTTGTGATCGCTGTTTTAATGTTTTATCGGTAAAAAATGTGCGATAATATATAAAACGAAAAAGGAGTCAAAAGCAAATGAAAGAACGAACAAAACAATTTTGATATGATTTTAAAGACCATTTTAAAAATCGAGATTATATTTGAAAATATAAACTCCAAGTTTGTCTACCAATTTTTATTTCGTTATTAATATTAGATATTATTACGAAGCAATTAGCTTTTGATTTATTGTCCCATGACCCAGCAGCTACCGAAGTTAAATTTTTGGATGGATTTATTAATTTTAAATTTATGGTTAATAAAGGAATTGCTTTTGGAACAAATGCTGATAATCTTCCGCTTGTTATTATTGGTGCAGTTTTTATTACTTTGTTTGCATTTAGTATTCTTTTATATATTAATAATAAAACTGCTGCTGTTGGTTTAATGATGATTACAACTGGTGGGTTTGGTAATTTAATTGACCGTATGTGAAACCATGGTGGGGTTGTTGATTTTCTAGCATGAATTTTATTTTCCCCTTATAGTGTGTTTAATTTAGCTGATACTTGAGTAACTTTTGGTGTTATTGTCTTAATTTTTGCTATTATTATTGAAATTATTCAGTTTTATCGTGAGCGAGCACGAAGCAAACGCGAAGAGCATTTTGAACCAAATGACTAAGATTACCTTTACTGTTTCTTCATCAGCTCGAATTGATAAAATTTTAACTGATTATTTTAAAACAAATCCCACTCCTTTTTCGCGAACTAAAATCCAAGCATTAATTAAGCAAGAGAAAGTTCAAGTTAATGGACAAGTTGTACCGGCAAATTATGTTAGTCAAATTGGAGACCATGTTCGTATTGAATTTCCAAATTCTAAAGCAAGTGAATTAACACCAATGCCAATCCCATTAACAATTTTGTATAAAGATAGTTATTTAATGGTGATTGATAAACCAAATAATTTAGTTGTTCATCCAGCACCAGGACACCAGAATGATACTTTAGTTAATGCTTTATTAGCACGAGGAGTGCAATGGTCAACTGCCAGTGGTGAGCAACGCCCAGGAATTGTCCATCGCATTGATCGCCAAACGACAGGAACTTTAATTATTGCTAAAAATGATGTTGTTCATCATCAACTACAACAACAAATTCAAACAAAGCAATTACAACGCCGCTATTTAGCGCTTGTTCATGGTCAAATTATTGAAAATCGCGCTAAAATTGATGCGCCAATTGGCCGTGACCCTAATAATCGCAAGAAAATGACAGTTACAGCAAAAAATTCTAAAAAAGCAGTAACTAATATTCTTGTAATTGAACGCTTTAATGATTATACTTATATAGAGTGTGAATTAGAAAGCGGGCGAACTCATCAAATTCGAGCCCATCTAAAATACATTAACCATCCTATTGTTGGTGATCCGTTATATGGCACAGCCGCTGATAAAAAAGAAAGTTTTGGACAATATCTGCATGCGTATAAATTAAGATTTATTCATCCAGTTACTAAAGAAACTCTGACCATTACAGCAGCCTTACCACAAGAGTTTGAACAAAGATTAGCAATATTATGCGCGAAAGGATAGAAAACAATGAGTTTTGATAAAGATAAATTATCTCTAGTTGATTATTTTTTAAAACAAGAAAAATACAATGTTTATAAAAGTAAACCACGTAATAATAATAATGTTTATTTATATAAAGTTGATAGTAAAGAATTTCAAATTATTAAAATTATTGATAATTTTAGTGGTAAATTTAATGATTTCATCATTAATGATGAGGTTGTGCAAACGTTAAAGACTTTTTTAAATAAAAAATTTCAACGCGCAAAACTTACTATTTTATCAATTATTTTAATTGAAAATCGTTTGCAGATTTATAAAGATGATAGTGGCGATGTAACATTATTTGTTGACAAAAATAATTATCTTGACCGTTTAAGTACTTATTATCCGAACATTACAATGTTGCAAGAAAATAATGAAAATGATACTTCAATGGCGGGGATGACAACTGAGGAAATTTTAGATGGGATTAAAGACCCTAATAGTAAATTAACAAAAAATTTAAAGCAACTAAGTGATAAATTAAGTGTCAATAACCTTGGTGTTACATGAGTTTTAATTGCTTTATTATTAATTATTCCAATTGTTGGAATCTTTTTTGGTGCGCAAATTTTTAATACTCAAGGCTTAAGTGAAGGAGCAACGCAATTAGTTTATGGTAGTGTTACTCGTGATTTATTAATTTGAAATAATCAATGATGGCGATTATGAACATATGTTTTATTTTCCAGTAACCCATTGTTAGTAGTTTTAAATTTATTTATGATTTTTAGTGTTGCTCGTTATGCAGAAGCTTTGTTAGGGCGTTGACGATTATCAGTCATTTTAGTAGTTGGGATCCCCTTAGCCGGAGTATTTTTAGCAGCCGTATTACCAAATTGAATTTTTGGCGGATCAACTATTTTATTAGCAATTTTATGAGGAAGTTTGTTTAGTTATAACTATGGTAAAGAAGATTTAGGGGTGTTAATTGCCAACCAACGAACTTTAATTATTATGCTGTGGTTGCTAATAATGCCAATCTTTTTAGGTTATTCATTTTATTTAATTAATTTTGTTGGTTTTTTTGTTGGTAGTGCGCTTGGTTATGGTTTAGAATTTAACCGTTCACATCGTGTTAATTGAACAATATTATATCCAGTTTTTATTATTGTAACAATGATTGTGGTTAGTACAATTGCATTATTATGAATACGTTATGTTCCACCCTATAATCGTGCTATTATTGACGCATTATTAAGTTATTGACGTGCAGGTTTGATGGAAAAAAGTGCAATTGAGGAAATGTTAAATAATTATTATTTTTATCCAAAAGCAAATTGACCAATCTTTTTGTTACAAAGTCAGTCTAGTTTTAGTGATCTCTTTTCTAATTTTAAAGGAGGAATCTTTAATTTATGACAACAGTAACAGGAAAAAAACGTAATGATTATTTATCATGAGATGATTTCTTCTTAAGTGTTGCGCATGTTTGTGCAATGCGAAGCAAAGATCCACATACACAAGTTGGGAGTTGTGTTGTTAACGAAATTGGGCAAATTATTGCGACAGGTTATAACGGTTTACCCCGTGGTTTAAATGATGATGATTTTCCATGAGCACGGGAAGGGGAATATTTAAAAACAAAATATCCTTATGTTGCTCATGCTGAATTAAATGCCATTTTAAGTGCACGAACAAATTTAGAAAATTGTCGAATTTATACAACCTTATTTCCTTGTGCAGAATGTACAAAAATCATCATTCAAGCTGGAATTAAAGAAGTTATTTATGATGATGACAAATACGAAGGCAGCGATGATAATCAAGCAGCAAAGCGGATGTTTGACCAAGCACAAGTGCATTATCGCTGCTTACCAGCTATTAATGTTATAGTCGAACGACAAGAGGAAAATAATTAGATTTACAAATAAAACTATAAATTATCAAATAAAATCAAAATCCTTTATTAACTTATTTTTATAAATTATTAGAGAAAGAAAAGTTTTTAAGATGAAGCATTTTTTACAGATCGGAAATTATTAATTTATCGTATTATTGGTATTATATTAATTTTTGCTTTTTTAGTTTGTGATTTTATTTTAGCGTTAAAAACAAAAAGTGGCATTTATGGGCAGTTACCAAGTTATGGAGAGCCTTTAAGCCATTATTATTCATATTTTACAACACAAACAAATTATCTAGTTTTTGTTTATTTTATTTTTTATTTATTTCAAAAAAAATTTAAAAATACAAAACCAGTTTTTATTATTCGCTTAATGGTAACAGTTTATATTACAATGACAATGCTAGTATTTTGATTAGGATTAGCAGTGCAAGGTGATATAGTAACAAATATGAGTGTTTATGAATGAATTTCAACATTTATTTTGCATACCATTATTCCGATTGCAATGATTTTAAGTTATATTGTTACTGCTGGTGATATATTTTACAAATTTGAAATCCATCATAAAACTAATTATTGATTAATTTGTTTATATCCGACCCTATATTTAATTTGTATTTTAATTCGTGGTTATATTCGACATAGTGACCACCAACCAGACAATACTCTATTTCCTTATTTTTTCTTAAATTTTTATGTAACAAATGGTTTTGCCTTATTAGCTGTTGGCTCAGTGTTAATTTTACCTTATGTACTTCATTTCAATATTTTTATATCTGAATTAATAACTTATTTTATTTTCGTAAGCAAATTAAAGAAAATAATATTACCAAAGTTGATCAAATTAAAATTATGATAAATATTAAACAACATTGCCAATTAGATCAAAAAGGTAAAATTGCTATGATTCTAGCGATTGTAGTTACTATTTTTAATATTATTTTTTCCGTTTTATATTATGTTTATTGTGATATGTGGTCAAAAATCTTAAATTATTCTTATCAAAAAGAACTTGTCTTAGCTTTTAGTATTATTACCTTAATTTTTGCCATCTTAGGATTAAAAAATCTTTATTGAGCTCGAATTGTGGTTGGCTTTTGTTCAATTGCTTTAGTATGTTTTAATTGAATTTGAATTCTTGGCCCTGTGTTTGATATTGTAATTGCAACATTATGTTTAAATAATCATAAATATTCGAAAGCAGATTTGGATGCTTATTTAGCAACACAGCAGCAACCATTAAAATATAAAGCAAAAATAATTCCTAATGTAAAGTAAAGATGCAAATAGGACAATTCGCCCTTATTAAGTCAATAATAGACTTCTTGCATAACCTATTAAAATAATTGTAAATATTTTTAAAAAGATACTAATAGCAAATTATAATTTTAATTAATTATGTCTTTTATTTAAAAATTTAA
>NZ_RXFZ02000008.1:0-14448 GCF_044714365.1 Spiroplasma sp. hy2 | reverse complement strand
TTAAACGTTTTTGTTTTTTAATTAAGTCTGCTTGTTGTTTTATTTTTTCATAAAATTCTAAAAATTGATCATCTGTTAAGCTATTTATTAATTCTGTAATTATTTTTTTCATTAATTATTTACCTCCATATATTAAAAATATACCTAATTTTAGGTATATTTTATAAATATCAAGAGTTTTCGACAAAATTAAAGMTTTTTATTAAAAAWTWWAATWTTTHACGTGAAACATTGCAGTTTTTTTGGTTTTTCTTTTCCTTGCCTGTTTAAAATGTTTCACGTGAAACATTTTAAACAATAACAGTATGACCTTGAAAATAAGGCTGCAATTTTTTTGGAATTGTAATAGTTCCATTTTCATTTTGATAATTTTCTAAAATGGCAGCAATTAAACGATCAATTGCTAAACCTGATCCATTTAAAGTATGAACATATTTTATTTCATTATTATCATCACGATAACGTAATTTCATCCGACGTGCTTGAAAATCAAGACAATTTGAACAAGACGAAATTTCCCGATATTTATTCTGACCATGCATTCATACTTCTACATCATATGTTTTTGTTGAAGAAAATCCCATATCACCTGAACACAACAAGATTACACGGTATGGAATTTCTAATAATTGAAGAATATTTTCTGCATCTAATACCATTTTTTCTAATTCTTCAAATGAAGCTTCTTCGGTAGTAAACTTAACCATTTCAACCTTTTTAAACTGGTGTAAACGAATAATTCCTTTTGTATCACGTCCAGCAGAACCAGCTTCCTGACGAAAACATGGTGTATAAGCAGTATGATAAATTGGTAACTGATCTTTCTCCAAAATTTCTTCACGGTATAAATTAGTTACTGGTACTTCTGCAGTTGGAATTAAATATAAATTATCTTTTTCAATATAATATAAATCCTCTTTAAATTTTGGCAGGTTTCCTGTTCCATACATAATTTGTGGTTGTACTAAAATTGGTGGTTCAATTTCAATATAATATCGTTTTGCATGTTCATCTAACATAAAGTTCATTAAAGCACGTTCTAATTTAGCTCCCATTCCTTTATATACTACAAAACGTGAACCTGATATTTTAGTTCCCCGATCAAAATCAATTAAGTCTAATGCTGTCGCTACTTCTCAATGTTCTTTTACTTTCTTATGATTTGGAATTTTACCTCATTTACGAATTTCCACATTATCGTTTTCATTTTTCCCACTAGGAACTGAATCATCTGGAACGTTAGGCGTAACTTCTAAAATTGCTTTAATTTTTTCTTCAACTTTATTTAGTTGTTCATCAATTACTTCCATTTCTTGTTTAATAGTACTAATTAATTCTTTAATTGTTTGTATTTCTTGGTCTTTTTTTTCTGCTATTAAAATTCCAACTTTTTTTGATTCAAGATTTCGTTTTTCTTTTAATTTTTCTGATTTAACAATTAATTTGCGACGTTGAACTGATAATTTTTTAATATCTTGTAAATATGAAAAATCATCATGCCGGCGGTTTAATTTCTTCATTATTTCGTTAAAATTTTCAACAATTTTTTTCTGATCTAACATTTTTATCTTTCTCCTTCAATGCTAATTTTCTTTTTTAAAATTTCAATAACTTCTAATTTATCATCTTGTTCTAATCGCATAATTTTAACACCCGATGTTGTTCGGCCAAATAATGGAATTTGTTCTAGCGAAACACGAATAATATTTCCTTTTTTTGTTCCTACTAAAATATTTTCATCACCATTTACAGTTTGAACAAATTTTAAATATCCTGTTTTATATGTTAAGTTCATTGACTTAACACCCTTAGTATTTCGTCCTGTCAAACGATAATCTTCAATTGCTGTTTTTTTCGCATAACCATTTTCAGTTACTGATAAAACATATTTCGCAGACCGTCCTGAACTCACCCCAATGGTTTCTCCAACAACATCGTTAGCAATTCCTTTAACCCCTACTGATTGTCGTGTCATTGGCCTAATTTCTTCTTCATTAAATCGAATTACTTTTCCAATATTATTTCCAATAATAACATCATCATGTCCTTTTGTAATAATCACGCTTACTAATTCATCATTATCTTTTAACTCAATTGCTACTTTTCCTGTTTGACGAATTTGATTAAATTCACTTATCTTTGTTTTTTTAATAAGACCTTTTTTTGTCACAAAAAATAAATTATCCTCTGTTGAAATTGACTCATCTATAGCAATAATTGTTTGAATGCTTTCTGTTTTATCAATTGCTATTAAATTAATAATTGGTAACCCCCGTGCATGTCGTGAATATGTTTCAATTTGATAAGCTCGTAATTTATACACTTTTCCAAAATTTGAAAAAATTAATAATGAGTCAATACTATTAGCACTAATAATTTTCTTTAAACTATCTTCAATATTTGCTAAACCAATAATCCCTTTTCCACCACGATTTTGTAATTTAAAAGTATCATCAGCTACTCGTTTAACATAACCATCTTGTGTTAACATAATTAAAATGTCTTCCCGGCGAATTAATTCTTCTGGATCAATTTCTGTTAACTCTTCCTTAATAATGTGACTACGCCGCTCATCACCATATTTTTTCTTGATTTCTGTTAATTCCCTAATCATAATGTCAATTTGTTTTTCACTATTATTAATAATCTCTTCTAATTCAGTTATTGCTACTTTAATATCTTTAATTTCATTAATAATTTTTTCAATTTCTAATCCAGTTAATCTTTGTAAGCGCATTTCTAAAATTGCTCGTGCTTGTTCAACTACCAAATTAAATTTATTAATTAAAGCATTTGATGCAATCTGTGTTGTTTGTGATTGTTTAATAATTGTAATTACTTCATCAATATTATCAAGCGCAATTTTTAATCCTTCTAAAATGATTAAACGATTACGATTTTTCTTTAATTCAAACTGACTACGTTTAATAATAATATCAATTTGATGTTCAATAAAATATTTTAAAATTTGTTTTAAACCCATTACTCTTGGTTGGTTTTTGTATAATGCTAAAATATTTAACGAAAAATTAGTTTGAAGTGGTGTTAATTTATATAACTTATTTAAAATAACATTTTCTTGAACATCACGTTTTAATTCTAAAACAATACGAACCCCCTCCATGTTTGATTCATCACGAAGATCACTAATTCCATTAATAATTTTGTCGCGAATTAATTCTGCAATTCGTTCCAACAATTTTGCTTTATTAATTTGATATGGAATCTCTGACACAATAATTCGTCTTTTATTATTATTTTCTTCAATATCAATTTTTGAACGAATTGTAATTGCTCCATTTCCTGTTTCATAAGCTTTAATTAAGCCGTTTCCAGCCGTAATTAATGCTCCCGTTGGAAAATCAGGTCCTTTAATAATTTTCATTAATTCAACAGTTGTTATTTCAGGATTTTTTGTTACCGCAATAACACCATCAATTACTTCATTCAAATTATGAGGTGGAATATTAGTTGCCATTCCAACAGCAATTCCACTAGCACCATTAACTAATAAATTTGGAAAATATCCTGATAAAAAAGTCGGTTCTTCTTCACTGCCATCATAATTGTCAATAAAAATTGTTGTTTCTTTTTCAATATCTTTGATTAGTTCACCAGCAATTTTACTCATTTTTGCTTCCGTATATCGCATTGCCGCTGGAGCATCACCATCCATTGAACCAAAATTTCCATGCCCATCAATTAAAGGATAACGATAAGAAAAATCTTGTGCCATCCGAACCATTGCTTCATAAACAGCAGTATCACCATGCGGATGATATTTCCCAATTACTTCACCAACAATTCGAGCTGATTTCTTATGTTGTTTATCGTAAGTCATTTTTAAATCTCACATTGCATAAATAATACGGCGATGAACTGGTTTTAATCCATCACGAACATCAGGAATTGCACGTGAAACAATAACTGACATTGCATAATCTAAAAAGCCATTTTTCATTTCATCAGCAATATCAATATCACGAATTTTACCATCATAATCATATCCATCATTTTCTGATTTCATCATTATATCTCCCTTCTAGACATCTAAATTTTTAACATATTTTGCATTTTCACGAATAAATTTTTTTCGTGGTTCAACATTTTCACCCATTAATTCATTACAAATTAAATTTGCTTCAAATGCATTATTAACAGAAACTTTCAATAATAAACGCCGTTCTGGATCCATTGTTGTTTCTCATAATTGTTCTGGATTCATTTCTCCTAATCCTTTATAACGTTGAATTGTATAATTTTTATTTTGTTTTAATAATTCTTCTTTATAAAGTTCTAATTCATTATCACTATAAGCATATTGAATCTGATTACCATTTTGAATTTTGTATAGTGGTGGTTGAGCAATATAAATATTGCCATTTTCAATCAAATCTTTCATATAACGATAAAAAAATGTCAATAATAAAATTCGAATATGTGCACCATCAACATCAGCATCAGTCATAATAATTACCTTTTGATAACGTAATTTTTTATCATTAAAATTATCTTTAATACCTGCTCCTAATGCGGTAATAATTGAATTAATTTCATTATTTTCAAATATTTTAATTTGTTTTGCTTTTTCAACATTTAAAATTTTTCCTCGTAATGGTAAAATTGCTTGAAATTTTCGATTTCGACCAGATTTAGCACTTCCACCAGCAGAATCCCCTTCAACAATATAAAGTTCAGCTATTTTAGCATCTTTTGTTTCACAATCTGCTAATTTACCTGGTAATGAAAAACTATCCATTACGGTCTTACGACGTGTTGTTTCTTTTGCACGTTGTGCAGCAATTCTTGCTTTTAATGATAAACTTATTTTTTCAATATTTTTTTTTGCATCTTCTGGATTTTCTAACAAATAACTACTTAATCCTTTTCCAACAATATTAGAAACAATTT
This sequence comes from Spiroplasma sp. hy2, assembly GCF_044714365.1. Lineage (NCBI taxonomy): Bacteria > Bacillati > Mycoplasmatota > Mollicutes > Entomoplasmatales > Spiroplasmataceae > Spiroplasma > Spiroplasma sp. hy2. The sequence continues at coordinate 9,537 of NZ_RXFZ02000008.1, read as the reverse complement.
TTTTAACTTCACTATTTCCTAACTTTGTTTTAGTTTGACCTTCATATTGCGGATCCGGATGACGAATAGAAATTATTGTTGTCATTCCTTCTTTAATGTCATCTCAAGTAAATTTATCTTCGTTACCTTTATTATTTTTATTAATATTTTTAAAATAATTATTTATTTCACGAACAATGGCTAATTTAATACCTTCTTCGTGGGTTCCACCCTCATGGGTATTAATGTTATTACAAAAAGAAAAAATATTTTCTGAATAATTGTCATTATATTGTAACCCAAATTCAACAACAATATTATCTTCTATTCCTTCAACATAAAAAACATCGTTTAGTGGCGTACCAATTGTTTTATTTAATTCTAAAACATAATCTTTAATTCCATTATTAAATTGATAAACAACCATTTTTTCTTCATCATCTTCTCGTAAATCAACTAATGATATTTCTAATCCTTTATTTAAAAAAGCTAATTGTTTAATTCGATTTTGAATTGTTGAAAAACTAAAAATTGTTGTTTCTTTAAAAATCTTTTCATCTGGTAAAAAAGTTACTGTTGTTCCAGTTTCTGAAGTTGAACCAACTTCTTTAATTGGTGTTAAAATTTGACCACCATTATGAAACTCCATTACATATTTTTTATTATTTTTTCTAATTTCAACTTTTAAATATTTACTTAAAGCATTAACAACACTAGCTCCTACTCCATGTAAGCCACCAGAAATTTTATATGTATTTGAATCAAATTTTCCTCCTGCATGTAAAATAGTAAAAACAGTTTCTAATGTTGAAACTTTTGTTTTTGGGTGAATTTCAATTGGAATTCCACGGCCATTGTCAACAACTGTAATTGATTCATCTTTATTAATGATAATTTTAATTTTATTAGCAAAATTAGCTAAAACTTCATCAATTGAGTTATCAACAATTTCTCAAACTAAATGATGTAAACCTCTAGCATTTGTCGCCCCAATATACATCCCTGGTCGTTTTCGAACTGCTTCTAAACCTTCTAAAATTTGAATTGATTCTGAATTATAATTATCACCCATAAATAATTCTCTCCATTTCTGCTTTCTTTTATTTTACCATTATTACCTAATTTTAGGGCTAAATTATCAAATATATTTTTAAATATTCTAAAAAATATTTTTATATTTTTAGTGTCTAATTTAACCCTATAAAAAAGTTATAAAATAAAAAAAACTCAATAATGAGTTTTTAATATGATCGAATTGGTAAAACTAATTGTTGTAATGTTGGATCATCATTAGCAGTAATAATTAATGGTTTTGTTTCATCAATCATTTTAATTGTAATTTCTTTTGTTTTAAAGGCTTTTAAAGCATCCAAAATATACTTTGAATTAAAAGCAATTGTTTGGTCTGCTCCTTCAACTTTAAAATCTTTAATTTCTTCTTCTGTGTTACCAATTTCTTGCGTAAATGAAGTAACTAAAACTTTTTGTTCTTTTATTTTTAATGTAACAATTGTTGTCATCGCCTCATTTGATAAAACACTAGCTCGCTCAATAATTTTAATTAGTTCACGATTATTGATTGTTAATGAAGTATTAAAGGAAGTTGGAATAACTTTACTTGTATCAGGATATTTTCCTTCAATAATTTTTGTTTGAACAATTGTATTATTAATAATAACACTAACTGACTTATCAGTAATTTTCATTTTAATTTCTTGGTCATTTTCTGAAATTAAACGGCCAATTTCATTAATAAATTTTCCAGGAATAATAACATCAAAATTATAATTATTACTATAAGCAATCTTTTTACATGATAATCGAAATGAATCAGTGGCAGTAATTATTAATTCTTTATTATTTTGATCTGTTTTAATATTTAAACCATTAAAAACTATTCTTTTTTCTTTTTCTCCAATTGCAAAACTTGTTTGTGAAATAATTTCTTTTAATACTATACTTGTAAAATTTATTTCTTTACCCTCTGTTTCAAATGATAAATGTGGATAATCTGCTGAGTTTAATGTATTTAAAACTGAATCAAAAGTACTTGCTTTGATTTTAATTAAATTACCCTCAACTACTTCCAAGGTAATAAATTCATCTTCAATTTTACGAATAACTTCAACAATAAATTTATTTTTAATTAAGACACTTCCAATTCGAGTAATACTTAAATCAGTGCCCATAATTTCTGATTTAATTGATGTATCACCATCAGAAGTAGTAAAAGTAATTTTGTCTTTTTTAACTTCAATTAAAATTCCTAGTAGTGAAGGAATTAAAGTCTTTTGAGAAATTATTCGACTTACTTTCAATAATTCATCTAATATTTTATCTCTTTTAATGTTTACAATCATTTTGTTACTCCTTACTTTAGTATATTCTGTAATATATAAATAATTATATACTATATACTATTGTTAAAACATTGTTTTTTATTTATTAGTATTATAATGTAGAAAATGTGGAAAACTTTGATAAAGTTTTAAATAATATTATTTTTTATTAAAAAATAAGCGTGGAAAACATTGTGTTATTTTCCTTCAATTTTTCTACGAATTGCATTTACTAAATGTTTAAATTCTTTGTTTGTGCTAATATGTGCTTCAACTTTTTTAACACTATTCATAACAGTTGTGTGGTCTTTACCACCAAACTCAGTTCCAATTCTTGTAAATGGTTCATCTAATAATGTTCGACAAAAATACATTGCTAATTGTCGTGCTTGCATTACATTACTAACTCGTGATTTACTCATCATTGCTTTGATAGTAATATTATAATTATCAGCAACAATTTGTTTAATTTTTTTAGGGGTAATTTTTTCATTGTTTTGCAGAGGAGCATTTTTAAATGCTTTTTCAACATCAGCTAATGTAATAATTTCATTTGGTTTTTTGTTCATAACAGCTAAAAATAATAATCGCTTAATTGCTCCTTCTAACTTTCTAACATCACTGTTAAAATTTAAAGCAATAAATTCTAGTGATTCTTCTGAAAATAATCCTAAGTTATTTTGATGTTTTAGTTTTTGTTCTAATATTTTAAGAGCTGTTTCAAAATCTGGTGAATCTAAACCAATACTTAAACCATATGAAAAACGAGAAATAATTCTAGATTCAAAACCACCTAGATCATCAGGATATTTATCAGAAGTAATTACAATTTGTTTATTTTTTTCAATATATGAGTTAAAAATATGAAAAAATAATTCATTTGTTTTATTGCGTTTTGCTAATAATTGTATGTCATCAATTAATAAACAGTCGTAAATATCATAAGATGTTTTAAAAGCTTCAATAATTTCATGTCCTTGATTTAAAATATCCATAGCAATTTTTCCAAACTCATCAGCTTTTAAATATTTTACTCGGTTATTTGTTTTATAAATTTCATTTACCTTATTTTCAATTGCGTGTAATAAATGTGTTTTTCCTAGTCCAGAGTCTCCATATATGAATAATGGATTTCATTTTTTTCCAAGATCTAGAGCAACTGCTAAAGCTGCTTGCATTGCTTCATGATTAGAATCTCCACGAACAAAATTTTCAAAAGTATAATTTTCATAATAAGCAATGTTATTGTTTTCTGTTAATGTATCAATTTTATTAATTACAGATGCTTGTTTATTAATATTTTTTTCTAATTCAAAAGAAATATTATATTGGATTCCAGTCAGTTTTTTTAAGATATTTTTAATTTTTTCATTTAATCCTGCTTCAAAAACACCAATTGCAATTTCTGATTTTGTTGTAATTAAGCAGTTATTATCAGATACAGTATATAAGTTTGTGTCACTAATATAGTAGTTGTAAATTTCTGGGGAAACTGATTCATCACGAGATAATATTTCTTTAACTTCAATCCATAATTCTTTTGTGTTCATTAATTTCATCTCCAATAGTTTTTATCGTTATTAATTATAAATAAAAGATGTGGAAAAGTATTAAAAAATGAGCAAAATTAATAAAAATTAATAGTTTTCCACATTAAATATTTTTTATATTATCTTTAAAAGCATTGTTTTTATTGATTATTTTTATTGTTTTCCACATTATTAACATTTTATGGTGTAAATTGTTTTTTATTGTGGAAAGTGATAAAGTTTTACAATAATMTTTATTAWTMMAAATASTAYNWACAAANATACTAGTTATCAAAAGTTAAATAAGATTAGTAAATTACAATCCAGTCTTAAAGAAGCCTTAATTCATTATCATGGTTTGGGTTTCACTAATATTCAAAATTATTTAAAGCTCTGAAAATGAAAATACCAACACAAAGGTTTAACACCAAACCAACAATCAACGGTATTATATTTTAACGTTTAAAAAATTTAAAGCAAAATCATAATCTTACACAAAATTAGTTTTCAAATTGTCATATTGATGATTTTTTTTATTTCATCAAGAGTTTTCGACAAAATTAAAGATTTWWTATTAWTATWTTTTTAAAAATATTTACAATTATTTTAATAGGTTATGCAAGAAGTCTAATTAATATGGATGTTCTTAAAAAATCTGAAAGTAATTATTATATTGATGATGTTAAACAAGATTTTTATTCGTTAGATAGTTTATTTCAAATTTTAGATTATTTTTATTCTAATGTTTTGAGAACTATATTTGATATTTCAAATTTTAAAGAACAAATTTTTTTCTCATCTAAAAATGGTAATTTAGGTTTTGTGTTTTTTGTAAAAAATGGTTTTTTATTATATCCAAAATCAATGTTATTTAATATTTTGAGATTTCCAAATACAGATGAGGGTTATTTGCGACCACAAATTCAATTATATAATGCTTATACTATAAATAGTAATAATGAATATTTTTCTTATTATTCAAATTGAGATTATATTACTGATGTTTTGCCTTCTAATAACGATAAATATACTCAATCAATAAAATTATTAGATATGACAGATAATTCAAAATATCAAGGTTTTAATTTAATTAGATTTAATACCACTAGATTAACAGAAAAAAATAGTATTGCAATTTTAGGTTTTAATTTTAGCATTTATAATGCTGCTGATTGAAATAATGAAATTAATAATGGTAATATTTGAGAAATACCATATAAACAATGTGATTTATTTCATATTGGCGGTTGTTTTGAAAATGCGGCAATTTGATTAGTAAATAAGATGCCACGTATGAAAGATGTTTATAATTTTGTTAATGGCATAGTACATGTATTTAGTAATGTGTCTGAATTATTTAATAATATTGGTAATTTGTTTGCTTTTGATATTGCATTTAAGATTATGTTAAGTTCTATATTAATTTTAGCGATGGTTAATGTACTTTTACGCTATTTTTAGTATATAATGTTGTTAGTAAAAAGTAAGGTGGTGTGGTGGTTTATCCACGCGCCATCTTACTTAAAGGGGTAAAAGTCGCGGAGCGACTTAGGGGCAACGCCCCTTTCCTTGATACTTACAATAATCCTATATATACTAGAAATATGGTCTAATGTCTCTACAGTTAACCTTAAATTAAATACTATAGGTCTTAATTTATTTTTAATTTGTTAAGACTGTTTGTTAATTGGTTTTAATGGTCATGTTTCTTTTATTAAATTTTTTGTATTAAATATTTTGGAGGAACAAACATGCAAATTAAAAAATCTTATACCTTTGATGATCTACTATTAGTTCCACAAAAATCAGATATTTTACCATATCAGATTGACTTAAGAACTAAAATAACAAAAAATATTGAATTAAATATTCCTTTTATATCTTCAGCAATGGATACTGTTACTGAATCAAAATTGGCAATCGCAATTGCTCGCGAGGGTGGAATTGGAATTATTCATAAAAATTTATCAATTGATAAACAAGCAGCAGAAGTTGAAAAAGTTAAACGTAACGAGTCAGGTTTTATTATTAATCCGATAACATTAAAACCAACAATGACAGTTCAGGATGCTGAAAATATTATGGCTCAGTATCGTATTTCTGGTTTACCAATTGTTGATGAAGAAAACAGATTATTGGGAATAATTACAAATCGGGATATTAGAGCATGTCATGATTTAACTGCTTCTGTGGATAAATTTATGACTCTAAAAAACTTAATTACAACTCATGAAAATATTGATTTAGAACAAGCAAAAGATATTTTGTTAAATAATCGTATTGAAAAACTACCAATCGTTAATGAAAAAAATGTGTTAATTGGGTTAATTACCATTAAAGATATTAATAATCGTGACGAATATCCTAATGCTTGTAAAGATGAACAAGGACGATTACGAGTAGGTGCAGCCGTTGGAATTGATGAAAATACATTATTACGTGTTGAAAAACTTGTTGCCGTTGGGGTTGATGTAATTGTTGTTGACTCAGCGCATGGTCATAGTCAAGGTATTATTAATATGGTTAAAAAAATTAAAAAAGCTTTTCCAACGATTAATTTAATTGCTGGGAATGTTGTTACTGCTCAAGGAACTTTAGATTTAATTGCAGCTGGTGCTAATGCAATTAAAGTTGGTGTCGGACCAGGAAGTATTTGTACAACAAGAGTTGTTGCTGGAGTTGGAGTTCCTCAAATGACAGCCATTAATGATGTTTATGAGGTTTGTAAAGGAAAAGAAATTCCAGTCATTGCTGATGGTGGAATTAAATATTCTGGGGATGTTGTTAAAGCACTTGCAGCTGGTGCTAATGCAGTAATGATGGGTTCAGTTTTTGCATCAACATTTGAAGCACCTGGTGAAGAAATGATTGTTGAAGGTAAAAAATATAAAACATATATGGGAATGGGCTCATTAGCTGCTATGAAAAAAGGTAGTGCTGATCGTTATTTTCAAGATAAAAATCGTAAATTAGTTCCAGAAGGAGTTGAAGGACGAGTTTTATTAAAGGGTAAATTAAGTGATATTTTATTTCAATTTATTGGTGGTGTACGGAGCGGTTTTGGTTATTGTGGTGCAAAAAATATTCTAATGTTGCAAAAAACAGCTCAGTTTGTGGAAATTTCAAATAATGGTTTAAAAGAATCACATCCACATGATATTGCAATTACCAAAGAACCACCAAATTACACAAAATAATATTATTATAAGCAAAAAGATAAATGGAGATGAGAAAGCATATCAATCTCCATTTTTATTTTTAAAAAAATATTATTTTAATTGATATTTTTTATTAATTAAGATATTATTTATATGATCTCTTAATAATTTATATCATAAGGAGGTGCTAGTAATGAAAAGAACGTGACAACCAAGTAAAATTAAACATAAAAGAACACATGGTTTTCGAGCAAGAATGGAATCAGCTTCAGGCCGTAAAGTTTTAAGTAAAAGAAGAGCGAAAGGAAGAAAAGTATTATCAGCTTAAAAATGCTGGTAAAATACTTTATTTTTCTATTTGTGTCGAAATGTGAAAAAAAATTTATTGTTAAAAAAAATTATGAATTTCAAAAAATAATAAATAATCGTTCTTTTATTATTAAAACTAACCCTTATTTTATTTATTTTAAAAGAAATGATCTTAATTATCATCGTTTTGGAATATCTGTTGGTAAAAAATTAGGAAATGCTGTTGTTAGAAATAAAGTAAAAAGACAAATTCGAAGTATGTTAAATTTTGATTTTTCAGTAACAGAAGGTTATGATCAAATCATTATTGTTCGAAAATCATATTTTAACAATAGTTATTTAATTAATAAAGAAATTTTATTAAATCAAATCAAAATGTAAAAAGGAGGCCAAATAGTGAACTATCGTGATTATATTTTCTCCGATGGGAAAAGAACACGAAAACCTTGATATTCAATTGCCTGGAAATGAACAAAATTAGTCCTGTATCTTTTTTTAATTATATCAATGTTATGAGGTTGTGGGCAAATGATGGTTCCAAAATATGGGACTGCCCAAATTTTAGATGTTTCTGGTCAGAAAGTATATAAACCAGGAGTTTTCTTTGAAATTATTTTAGGATACGCTAATGTTGGGAAAGAACACTTTTTTCATTTTGAAAATGGACAACTATATGAATATCCATATTTAGCAATTAGAACATGATCTGATGCTTTTGTTAAAACATCTTCACCATTTTATGGTTGTTTTGTGTTTCCTGTTGCTTGAATTTTAGTTAATTTAATTTATGGTTTTGGTGGATTAGATAATGGTGCAGGAATTATTGGCGCATTATTCTTAACTTCATTAATTGTGCGTTTAATTACTTTAATGTTTAGTTGAAAAGCACAACGAAATCAAGACAAAATGCAATTAATGCAAATTAAACAAGCAGAAATTCAGGCCAAATATAAGGGTTCAAAAGATCCGGCGGCAAAACAAAAGCAACAAATGGAAATGATGCAGTTGTATCGCAAAGAAGGAGTTTCACCATTATCCACAATTGGTTCGTCTTTTTTATCAATTCCGTTTTTAATTGCGATGTATACTGTTGTTAGAGCAACACGAGAATTAAAAATGGCGACAATTGGGCAAATTTCTTTAATTGAAAAGCCATGAGATATGATTACTAGTGGGAATTATGTTTATTTAGCTTTATTATTTGTATATTTGCCTATTCAAATTTTTTCGATGATTTTACCAACTATTTTAAATCTTCGTAAAACAAGAGTTATTACAAAGGAACAGAAAAAAGCACGTAAACGGCAATTTATTATGCAAGGAGTAATGATTGTTGTCTTTTTTGTAGTTACAATTTCAATTGCATCTGGGGTTGCTATTTATTGAATTTTCTCAGCCTTTATTCAAATTTTACAAACATTAGGATTTCATTTCTTACAAGTTAAGAAACGAAGTAAAAAAAATAAAAACAAAGAATCATTTGGACAAAGAATTAAACATTTATTTGTTAGAAAACAACATTTAAAAACAACTAATAATATTGAAAATGTTGAAATTACAAAAACAAAACAAGTAAAAACAAATAATGCCGATAAAATTTCTTATAATCCGGTTAAATCAAAACCTAAAAAATCTAAATTTTCTTTACATAGTAAGAAAAAAAATAAAGATTAATGATTTTCATAAAAAAATTTAAGTCGCAAAAAAAATTAGAGAATTTTTAAATAATTCAAATAAAAACTTCTTTTATAAAACTGAATTATCAACAAAATGATTTTTTCAGCGACTAGAAGTAGCCTTTTTTTGAAATTAATGATATTATTTCTTTTTGTAAAGAACATTTAGATAGTATTATCAAAGATATCTTATTAACGAAAGATTATAAGATGTCTTTTTCATATTCTAATAAGCAATTTTTAATTACATTAAATATTAGAGGTTTTAAAATAAATATTAATATTTTTGATTTTGTTTTTATTCTAGAAACATTATTAGACTTCTTGCATAACCTAGTTATTTTAAAATTTGTAGAATAAAGGATGAAGTAGGAAAAAACAACCCTTATTAAAGGGTTGTTTTTTATTTGAAATAAAACAACTCCTAAAAGGAGGTAATGATAATTAAACAACAAAAAATATGTGATGTTAATGATTGTTATAAAGCAATATCATTTATTACTGAAAAATTTTTATCAAATAAAGTTTTATGAACTTGTGAAAAWWA
>NZ_RXFZ02000007.1:0-14674 GCF_044714365.1 Spiroplasma sp. hy2 | reverse complement strand
TATTATATTTTAACGTTTAAAAAATTTAAAGCAAAAGTATAATCTTACACAAAATTAGTTTTCAAATTGTCATATTGATGATTTTTTTTATTTCATCAAGAGTTTTCGACAAAATTAAAGTTTTATTTTTAAAATAATTATAAGGAAGATTGATATAATTATAGAAGAGCAAAATTATAAAGGAGTAGTGAAATAGTGTTTAAATTAACATCAAATTATTTGCCAGCAGGTGATCAACCCCTGGCAATTGAAAAATTAACTACCAATTTATTAGCAAATAAAAAACATCAAGTTTTATTAGGAGCAACGGGAACTGGAAAAACATTTACAATGGCAAATGTTATTGAAAATTATCAAAAACCAACATTGGTGATGGCACATAATAAAACATTAGCAATGCAATTATATGTTGAGTTAAAAGAAATGTTTCCAGAAAATCGTGTTGAGTATTTTGTTTCAAACTTTGATTTTTATCAACCGGAAGCTTATTTGCCAGGAAAAGATTTATACATTAATAAAGATGCTCGCCAAAATATGGAGTTAGACATGATGCGGTTAAGTGCTTTTAATGCTTTAACAACTCGTAAAGATGTTATTGTCGTGGCTTCTGTTGCTGCAATTTATGGAGCACAAGATCCAAATGAATATAAAAAATCTTTTTTGCAAATTAATCGTAATCAAAAAATTAGTAAAAAAGATTTAGCCAATTTTTTAGTATCATCAGGATATGTTCGTAATGATATTGAATTGATTCCAGGCAGTTTTAGTGCTAAAGGTGATGTAATTAAAATTGTTCCAGGGTGAAATGTTAAAACTTTTATTCGCATTGATTTGTTTGGAGATGAAATTGATGATTTAGCTTATATTGATAGAATTACTGGTGATGTTACACAGCGGTTATCAACATTAACAATTTTTCCAGCGCAAGATTATATTACTTCTCCAGAACGCTTAGCTGAAGCAATTAAACAAATTGAAGCAGAATTAAAAGTTCGCTTATCTGAATTAGAAGCAGCTGGAAAAATTGTTGAATTACAACGTTTAAAACAACGAACTGAATATGATTTAGATTTACTTCGTGAAAGTGGAATATGTTCTGGAATTGAAAACTATTCACGACATTTAGATTTACGTGAAGAAGGTGAAGCACCCTATACTTTGATTGATTTTTTTGGCCAAGATTTTTTAACTATTATTGATGAATCACATATGTCATTGCCACAAATTCGAGCAATGTATAATACAGATCGAAGTCGAAAAGAAACCTTAGTAAATTATGGTTTTCGTTTAAAAAGTGCATTAGATAATCGTCCCTTAAATTTTGATGAATTTAATCAAAAATTAAAAAATGTTATTTATGTTTCAGCAACGCCGGGTGATTATGAATTAGGTTTAGTAAATAATGAAGTGGTTGAACAAATTATTCGTCCAACGGGATTATTAGATCCAACCGTAGAAGTAAAATCAACATTAGGACAAATTGATGATATTATTGAACAAGTAAAAATTCGTCGGAAAAAAAATGAACGTGTTTTTATTACTACTTTAACAATTCGGATGTCAGAAGATTTAACAAGTTACTTACAAGAACAAAATGTTAAAGTTGCATATTTACATAGTGAATTAAAAACTTTAGAACGTAGTCAAATCTTATTGGATTTACGAAAAGGAGTTTATGATTGTATTGTTGGTGTTAACTTAATTCGTGAAGGAATTGATATTCCAGAAGTATCATTAATTTGTATTCTTGATGCTGATAAGCAAGGATTTTTACGAAATGAACGAAGTTTAATTCAAACAATTGGTCGTGCTGCAAGGAATGCGGCTGGGCATGTTATTTTATATGCTGATAGTGTTTCTGAATCAATGCAAAAAGCAATGCGAAAAACTGCTCGCCGTCGGCAAATTCAAGAGGCATATAATTTGAAATATCATATTACTCCAACAACAATTATTAAGAATATTCGTGATTATACTAATATTAAACGTCAAGATGATAAATTACATAACATTAAAAATAAAAAATCAAAAGAATATAAAACAGCTAAAGAAAGATTACTACAAGATTTACGAAAAAAAATGTATGAGGCAAGTAAAAAACTTGATTTTGAACGAGCTGCAGAATTACGCGATATTATTATTGAAATTAAAGCAGAATAATGATTTGTGATAGTATTAATTTACAGGGAGGAACTGGGAATGACAAAGTTTATTGTAAAAGATATTGTTGATAAATTTGGCTACGAGGTGTTAGCTGGAAGGGAAGGTCTTAATCGACCTATTAAAATTTATGGTCTTAATCGACCAGGATTAGAATTAGCTGGCTTTGATTTTGAAAAAAATAATAGTAATCGTCGGGTAGTTTTGTTATCAAATAAAGAGCAATTATTTGTGAATACCTTAAGTGAAAAAGAAAGAAGAGAGCGCTATGAGTATATTTTAAATGAAAATATTCCAATGATTATTTTAACGGAAAAATTTACTGATAAATTATTATTAGAAATTGCGGAAAAACATAGTTGTCCAGTTGTTCGTGCAAGCAATATTACAACAAGTCGTTTATATCAAATGGTATTAGAATTTTTTGATGAACATTTCGCGCCAGTAACAGAAGAACATGCATCATTAATTAATGTTTTTGGAAAAGGAATTTTATTAAAAGGAAAATCAGGAATTGGAAAATCAGAAATGACATTAGAATTAATTAAAAAAAATCATTTGTTTGTTGGTGATGATCGGATTATTATTCAGCAACGAAATAATAGATTATATGGGCAATCACATGAAATGTTAAAAAATTTAATTGAAGTCCGTGGTTTAGGAATCTTAGATTTAAGTAAAATTTATGGTTTGCAAGTGTTATTAGATGAATCAAAAATTGATTTAGTAATTGAATTAATTCATTTAGATGATGAACAATATAAATCAATTGACCGATTAGGATCTAAGTATAAACATATTAAAATTTTAGATACAAAGGTACCAATTGTAACAATTCCAGTTACATATGGGCGTAATGTTAGTGAATTAGTTGAGACAGCAGTTTCAAAATTAAAATTAGATGAAGCAGGAATTTCTTCGATGCAAATTTTACAAGATCGTTTTAAAGAATATTCAAAATAGAATTGAGAAGGAGTTTATAACGTGAATTTAGCAACATGAATTGCCCACGATACTTATGGAAATTGATTTCGTCCTTATTGATTTTTAATTTTTTGTGGTTTTGCAATTACCATTATTTTATCATGAATTAATTTTCGTAAACGTGATATTCCAACGCAAGGATTTTACTGAGGAATTTTTGTGATTACACCGATTGCTTTATTAGGGGCTAGTTTTTTTGGTAAATATGATGTTAAAAATCCAATTTTCTTTTTTACATTATTTGCTTTCTGAGAACCAGGAATGAGTATTCATGGGGGGCTAATTTTTGGTTTAATTGCCGGCTGAATTTGATTTGGTTTTGAATCACGAAAACATAATATTTCGTTATGAGTATATGCTGATTTAATTGCTCCAAATATTTTGTTAGCACAAGCAATTGGGCGATGAGGTAATTTTTTTAATCATGAATTATTAGGAGCACCAATTGCACGCGAACAATTAATGTGATTGCCAAGTTTTATTCGTGATAATTTATTTAAATGATATGTCCCAACTCCGGTACCAAATAATTTTCATCTAACAGAGGCAATTGGGATTAATGGAAACCCTGTTGACCCAACTGATTTTAATAATGTGCAATATTTTCAACCAATTTTTCTATATGAATCATTGGCTAATATTTTATTATGATTCTTAATTGTGATTGCATTACCATTAATATTTCGTTATAGTTATTATTGAAGGTTTAAAAAAGAAGAACCAGATTTTATGCAGTTATCGTGAAAAGGTGTTTGAGCAAAATGATATTATGATATCAAACCAGATCCAATGGTTGTTAATAATTTATCACAACAAGTAAATTTGAAAAAAGTTTATTTTAAAAATAAACATAAGATGACAAAAAAACAAGTGATGAAAGCACACTGGAAATATTGTGGTGCACGATTAAAACAAATTTTTACAGCTGATGTCCGAGAATTAGAAAAAATAGAAAACCCTCATCGTTTAAAAATTTTCCGTTGTGGAATTAAAACTGGGATGTATATTGCTGGTTATAATTTCATTCGGATTATTTTAGAAACACAACGAGATGATCATGATTTATTTTTAAAAAATATGCGAACATTGGATTATGTTATTCTTAGTTTAATGATTGTAATTGGTATTATTTTAATATTATTTGCCCAATGGATAGCTGTTATAAAATGAAAAAAAGGCGGATGATTATATGAAAAACAATACTAATGAAATATATGATATTTTAATTATTGGAGCTGGTCCTGGTGGGATGACAGCAGGAATTTATGCTGCACGAGCAATGGCAAATATTGCAATGATTGAAAAAGGAGCACCAGGAGGAAAAGTAACAAAGACAAGTGAAATTGAAAATTATCCTGGTTTTGATAATATTCAAGGCTATGAATTAGCCATGAAAATGTTTGAACAAACCCAAAAATTAAAAATCCCATATATTGCTGATCGTGTGACAAATATTATAAGACAAGATAATTTGTTTAAATTAGAGTTATTTTCAAAAAAAATCTTATTAGCAAAAGCAGTTATTGTTGCAACCGGAACAGTTGAACGTAAATTAGGAGTGCCTGGTGAATTAGAATTAGAAGGACATGGAGTTTCATATTGTGCAGTTTGTGATGGCGCTTTATATAAAGAAAAAGATGTAGTTGTTGTTGGGGGAGGCTATGCTGCTCTTGAAGAAGCTCTTTATTTAGCGCGCTTTGTTAATAAAGTTTATCTAATTCATCGTCATGATGAATTTCGTGCTGATAATAATATTGTGAATAAAGTAAAAGCACAGCCTAAAATTAATTTTATTGTTGATACAATAGTAACTGAAATTAAGGATGTGACCGAAAAACGGGTGACAACAGTTGTTATTAAAAATGTGAAAACAGGTAAAATTGATAATTTACCAGTTAGTGCTATTTTCCCATATATTGGGGCGATTCCAGTTAGTGATTTTGCAAAAAACTTAGGAGTTTTAAATGAAGAAGGCTATTTTATTGTTAATAATAAATGTTTAACAGCATTGCCAGGATTATATGCCGCTGGTGATGTGACAAATACAACATTACGACAAATTGCAACTGCGATTAGTGATGGAGCAAAAGCAGCGCAATTTGCCTTAGAATACCTTAATAGTTGTCATTAAAAATGTATTTTTTGCGGTAAGATATATATTGGATAAAGATAAAAAAGAAAGTGAGAAGGATTTATGACAAACAAAAAAGAATTAAAAGATGTTCAAGTTAAAGGAAAAAAAGTTTTAGTTCGTGTTGATTTTAATGTGCCAATGAAGGATGGGCAAGTTACTGATGATAATCGGATTACTGCAGCTTTACCCACAATTAAATATTTGTTAGCACAAGAAGCAAAAGTAATTTTATTTTCTCATTTAGGGAAAGTTAAAACAGCTGATGATTTAGAAAAACGTGATATGGCGCCAGTGGCAAAGGTATTAGAACAAAAATTAGGACAACCAGTTAAGTTTATTAATGTTTTTGAAGGAAAACAATTGGAAGAAGCTATTGATGAAATGCATAATCAAGATGTAATTTTATTTCAAAATACACGCTTTGCTGATATTATTAGTAGTAATGGTCAAATTAGTGTTGATAGTGATGGTAAAGCAACTGCAAAACGAGAAAGCAAAAATGATTATGCTTTAGGGAAATATTGAGCAAGTTTAGGTGATGTTTTTGTTAATGATGCATTTGGAACTGCGCATCGTGCTCATGCTTCAAATGTTGGGATTGCAGAAAATATTGCTGAATCATGTTTAGGATTTTTAGTGGAAAAAGAAGTAAAAATGTTGTCACAAGGAGTAGACAATCCAGTTAAACCATTTGTTGCTATTATTGGTGGAGCAAAAGTTTCCGATAAAATTGGGGTAATTGAACATTTATTAACAAAAGCAGATAAGATTTTAATTGGTGGTGGAATGGCATATACTTTTTTTGCTGCTCAAAGTCACAAAATTGGAAATTCATTATTAGAAGTTGATAAAGTTGAAATTGCTAAAACCTTTTTAGCAAAAGCAAAAGGAAAAATTATTTTACCAATTGATGCATTAGAAGCACCTGAATTTGCTGATGTACCAGCAAAAGTTACAACAGGTTTGGATATTGATGATGGTTATATGGGATTAGATATTGGTCCCAAAACAATTGAATTATTTAAAAAAGAATTAGCGGATGCAAAAACGGTTGCTTGAAATGGACCAATGGGAGTTTTTGAGTTTAAAAATTATAGTATTGGAACAAAAGCTGTTTGTGAAGTAATTGCTGAACTAAAAGGAGCCTTTACTTTAATCGGAGGAGGCGATTCAGCTGCAGCGGCAATTCAATTAGGATATAAAGATAAATTTACGCATATTTCAACTGGTGGTGGTGCTAGCTTAGAATATATGGAAGGGAAACCACTGCATGGTATTGAAGCTGTTCAAAATAAATAATATAATAAAACGACAAAATGTCGTTTTTTTGTCAAAATGGAATAACTATGCCAACTATTGTTTTTTATGATAGAATAAATGTGAATGTTTATAATTATATAGAATAGAGGAGATAGTTGAATGGCAGTTAGCGATCGTAAAATTGTAAAAAAACATGGGAAAATAGCAGATAAAATTATGGCGTTAGATGAAACAATGCAAGCATTGTCTGATGATGCATTAAAAGAAAAGACAAATGAATTTAAAACAAAGTTAGCAGAAGGTGCTACATTAGATGATATTTTAGTTGAAGCATTTGCTGTTGCCCGTGAAGCAGCTCGTCGAATTTTAGGATTACATGCTTATCGTGTCCAACTAATTGGGGGCATTGTTCTTCATGAAGGTGATGTGGCTGAAATGAAAACAGGGGAAGGAAAAACTTTAACTGCTTTAATGCCAACATATTTGAATGGTTTAACTGGTAAGGGTGTTCATGTTATTACTGTTAATGAATATTTATCAAGACGGGATTCAGAAATCAATGGTCAAGTTTTTAGTTTTTTAGGTTTAACAGTTGGTTTAAATTCTCGTGATATTACTAAAGATGCAAAAAGAGAAGCATATAGTTGTGATATTACTTATACTACTAATGCTGAATTAGGATTTGATTATTTACGAGATAATATGGTAAAAGTTTACAGCGAGAAAGTCCAGCGAGGATTAAATTATGCCATTATTGATGAGGCTGATTCAATTTTAATTGATGAATCAAGAACGCCATTAATTATTTCGGGGGGACGTCAAAACCGAACACCGCAATATCAAGCAACTGATCATTTTGCAAAATCATTATCACGAGAGAATGATCTTGAAATTGATTTAGAAACAAAACAAGTTTATTTAACTCCAGAAGGAATTACTAAAGCAGAAAAAATCTTTTCAATTAATTCTTTATTTGATATTAAAAATACTGAATTATACCATTTAATCCTAAATGCTTTAAAAACTAATTTTGTTTTTAAAAATGGTGTTGAATATGTTGTTCAAAATAATGAAATTATTTTAATTGATCAGTTTACTGGCCGTTTAATGCCGGGACGTGCTTATAGTGATGGTTTGCAACAATCATTACAAGCAAAGGAACGTGTTGATATTGAAGAAGAAACAGTGACAATGGCAACAATTACTTACCAAAACTTTTTCCGATTATATAATAAATTAAGTGGGATGACTGGTACTGCAAAAACAGAGGAAGAAGAATTTATTAAAATTTATAATATGCGTGTAATTCAAGTTCCAACTAATCGCCCATTAATTCGTCGTGATGAAGCTGATTATATGTTTGCAAATCGTGATGCAAAAATGCAAGCAATGATGAAAGAAATTATTGCTTTGCATCAAAAGGGACAACCAATTTTAATTGGAACAACTTCAGTTGATTCATCAGAAATTGTGTCGCATTATTTACGAAATGCTAACTTAAAATTTGAAATGTTAAATGCGAAAAATCATGAGCGTGAAGCAGACATTATTGCAAAAGCTGGTGAAAAACGAGCTATTACTTTAGCAACAAATATGGCTGGTCGGGGAACAGACATTAAGTTAGGTGATGGTGTTAAAGAAATTGGAGGATTAGCTGTTTTTGGAGTTGAACGAAACGAAGCACGTCGAATTGATAACCAGTTACGAGGGCGAGCAGGACGACAAGGAGATCCTGGTTTTTCGCGCTTTTATGTTGCGATGGATGATGAATTAATGATGCGCTTTGGTGGGGATCGCCTACGTCGAATTTTTGCTTCGTTAGGTTCGGATTTTATTCAATCACGAATGTTAACAAGAGCAATTTCTAATGCACAAAAAAAAGTTGAGGGAATGAATTTTGATCAACGAAAACATATTTTAGATTATGATAATGTTTTAGCACAACATCGTGAAGCAATGTATGCACGACGTGATCAAATTTTAACAGCAACTGATTTAAAACCAATTATTAAAAAAATGCAATATTCGGCAGCTTATGATTTAACCAAAATGTTTGGTAATGAATCGCATGGGGAATGATTTATTCATTATGATGACTTAATTAAGGGGATTAGTGATAAAGTTGTTGCAGTTAATGTGTTAGATAAAGCAGCCATGGAAAAAATGAAGCGAGAAGAAGTTGGTAAATATGTGGCAACAAAAATGAATGAATTTTATTTAGCGCGAACAGAAGATGTTCCTGCTGATGTTATTAATCAAATTGAACGAAGTGCAATTATTACTTCGTTTGATGATTATTGAACAAAACATATTGATCAAGCAAGTAAATTACGAAGTGGAATTTACTTACGAAGTTATGCTCAAACAAATCCATTACACGCTTATGTTGAAGAAGCTGCAAAATTATTTGAGCATATGCAATTATCAATTGCACATGAAGTTGTAATTAAATTATCAAATGTTGTTATTCGCAAAATTGATGGTGATATTCAAGCTGAACCGTTTCATGATTCAGAACAAGAAATTCGAGAATTTAAACAAAAAGGGTAATTAATAAACCACTATGCTAAAGTAGTGGTTTTTCTGTATTATTAAATTAGAATGGGGGATAAAGATGAGCTTTGCGTTGGAAGTAAAAGAGGAAATTGTTAGAAAAGAATTTGACCAAATGTGTCAGAAAGCTTTTTTAACTGGTTTTGTTAAATATAATATGACATTAAATATTAGTAATCATTTTTTTAACTTTGAAGTAACCTCAATTAGTAATATAATTATTCGAACAATTTATACGTTTTTAAAAAATTTATATCAAGTTAAAATTGACATCATTATTGTTCAAGGCACAAAATTAAAAAATAGCAAAACCTTCAGTTTACGAATTAAAGAACGAGCTACTGAAATATTAAAAGACCTACAAATTTTTGATGCAGAAACTAATCAAAAATTTGTTGCCATCTCATCGGAATGAAATGAACGACAACAACGTGCTTATATTGCAGGCATTTTTGTTGCTTGTGGTAGTGTTAATTCACCAGAAACAAGTAATTATCATTTAGAAGTTCAGTTTAATGATGAAGTTTCAGCACAATATTTTCAAAAATTATTGCATAAATTTCATTTTCCATTTAAGATAATTGTCCGTCATGATCGTTATGTTTGTTATTTAAAAAAATCAATTTTAGTTTCAGATTTCTTAAAATTAATTGATGCAATTAATAGTGTCCTTGCTTTTGAAAATACTCGTATTTCAAGGGATATGGTTAATAGTATTAATCGTTTAAATAATATTGAAATTTCAAATCAACAAAAAGCAATTAAAGCTGGGGAAGAACAAGTTGCAATGATTAATTATTTACTTGAACATGATTTGTTTGATGAACTAAATGAAAATACCAAAAAAGTAGCTTTATTACGAATTGCTTATCCCGATGCATCGTTGCAAGATTTGTCAGCATTATTAGAAAATGAAACTAGTATTGAAATTTCAAAATCGGGAGTAAACCACTTATTTCGTGAAATTAAGAAAAAATATTATGAAAATATAAAATAATTTATGTTATAATTCATTTATTATTTTTTATTAAAATAGGTCATTAAAAATGGAGGAAAAACTAATGGGAAAGCCTAAAAAGCACGTTAAATTTTTTGAATTTTTAACTGTTTTTTCAACAGCGGTTGGAATTACAATTGGAATTGGAATTTATTTAAAAAATGATAATTCAGAAGGACATCTTTTATATTTTACTCAAAATCCTTATTTATCAATTGGATTATGGATTTTAGTTGGAATTTTAGGAATGGCAATGATTATGGTCTTTATTGAAGTTACATCAGTAAAAACTAAAAGTGGACATGGGACATTACCATCATTGGCTAATATTTTAATTGGTCGGCAAGTTGGTAGTTTAATAGCATTATTTTATATCTTTTTTTATTTTCCAATTTTATTAGGTCTTTTCCCAATTTTTAGTATTAATGCAATGTTTGATGCACTAGAAGTGCAAAGCATTAGTAAGGAAACACAACATATAATTGCGAGTGCTGTTGGCCTTGTTATTTTAATTTTATTTTACTTAATAAATATTTTTTTCCGAAATGTTGGTAAATGAGTTCAAACAATTGGAACATTTATTAAATTTATTCCTTTACTAGTTAGTCTAGTTATAGGCTTTGTTGCTTCAATTGAAAATAATGTTTTTGATAAATATAGGGAATTAAAGTTTGGTAACTTTTTTATGGGGATTTTACCAGTATTATTTTCATTTGATGGTTTTATTTATGCTGCAGGATTACAAAAAGAAGTTTCTAACAAAAATGTTGTTCCAAAAGCATTATTTGCTGCAATGTTATTTATTACTATTTTTTATATTTTAGAAGTTATTTCTTTGTTTTTAGGAACAAATGATGGTAGTGTTTTTACTTTATTTAAAAATCTCCTTGGTGGTCCAATTGCAAAAGTCTTAATGTGATTTATTATGTTAACAGCATTAATGAGTATTAATGGTTTAACCTTTGTAGCTCCTTCATTTGGAAATACAGTGCAAGAAGAAAATCTTGTTTATATTGGAAAGAAAGAATTAAGTTATCAACAAATTGGTTTGATTCAAATGGCAATTACTGTTTGTTTCAATTTAATATTAATGGGACTTAGTCTTGGCGTTATAGGTGATCCAATGTATTTATTAGATCTTTCTTCTAATGCCGTTAGTTTTACTGCTTTTCTATGTTATATTAGTTTAATTATTGCTGTTTGTGTTAATCGTTATACAAAGCGAGTAGAAGTAGCAAAAGTAAAAGGAATGTATTATTATGCTGGTTTTTCTCTTTTCTTGTTAATAGGTTCAATAGGTTATATTATGTATAATTTCTTTGCTTATAGTAGTAATCATAAAACTTTATATAGTTTATTAATTATTATTGGGGGAACATTAGTAATATGAGGTATTAATGAATTATTATTATGGCATAAAGCAACACCACCTGCTGGTAAAGTAAAAATAAAAACCCCATTGATTAATAATGTTAATCAATAAGATTATAAGTAAGAATTTTGTCAAGTTCATCAGTTTGATGAACTTTTTTTCATCCACCAAGAAGAATATAAACTTTAAAATTATGTTTTTTTAATAAACGGTATAAATCTAAATGAGAATGGCCAGCACTTGAAACAAAAAGAATTTTTTTATTTTTAGTTACTTTTTTCCTTTAATTTTGTCGAAAACTCTTGATATTTATAAAATATACCTAAAATTAAGTATATTTTATAAATATCAAGAGTTTTCGACAAAATTAAAGTATTTTATTAAGAAATCATTAAAATTTAAGTATATAATTAAAATGTTAGATAGAAACGAGGGAGAAGAATGCGAAAACCAATTATTATTGGAAATTGAAAAATGCATAAAACAACGGATGAAACAATTGACTTTTTAAAACAAGTTGATAATGTATGTCATGATTTAAAACTTGAAGCTGGTATTGCAGTACCATTTATTAATTTAGTAGTGGCAAAACAACATGCGCATCATTTAATTATTGCGGCTCAAAATTGTCATTATGAAGATTTTGGGGCTTTTACTGGTGAAATTTCAGTTGAAATGTTGCAAGCTTTAAAGATTACACATGTTATTATTGGACACTCAGAACGTCGTGAAATGTTTAATGAGACAAATGAAACAGTAAACTTAAAAGCAAAAAAAATCTTAGCAAAAGGGATGGTGCCGATTATTTGCTGCGGTGAAACATTACAACAATATGAAAACAATGAAACACAGCAAATTGTTGAAACACAAATTGAAAAAGCATTACAAGGTATTGATTTTGAAGATGCAAAAACAATTGTTATTGCTTATGAACCAATTTGAGCAATTGGGACAGAGAAAACAGCAACAGCTGAGATTGCACAAAATGTTTGTGCAATAATCCGAGCAAAAATTGCTAATCTTTATGATGAAGTAGTAGCAAATATGATACGGATTCAATATGGAGGCAGTGTTAAACCGGAAAATATTCAAGAATTATTAGCTCAGCCAGATATTGATGGTGCTTTGGTTGGCGGTGCTAGTTTAGAACCGAAAACTTTTTTAGGGTTAGTAAAAATAATTAATAATAAAAAATAATAAATAAGATTTTATTTTCAGAAGTTAACCTTGAGTGATTTAACTTCTTTTTATTTTTCTTAAAATAAGATATAATTATATCTTGGAATAAAAGATTGAGGTTAAAATGAGTTTAATTAATATTGAAAATTTAAGTCATGCTAACGGTGGGAAAGTTTTATATAAAAATTCAGCAATTCGAATTAATAAAGGTGAACATTTAGCTTTAATTGGAGCAAATGGAACAGGGAAAACAACATTATTAAGTATTATTTATGGAAAACTTACTCCTGATGAAGCAAACATTGAGTTGCATCCAAGAGTAAAAATTGGTTATTTAGACCAACACCAAGAGTTAGATGGAACATTAACAGTTGATCAATTTTTAAAATTAACATATCAACATTTATTTGAAATTGAGGAAAAAATTCATGCAATTTATGAAAAAATGAGTCTTAATTATGATGAAGATGAACTTGTCAAAGCACTGAAATTACAAGAACACTTAGATCAAAATGGTTTTGAAACAATTGATAAGGAAATTCGTAGTTTAGTTGATGGTTTAGGAATTGATCCAGAAAAATTGAATGTTAAATTATCCGAATTATCGGGTGGTCAACGAGGAAAAGTTATCCTAGCAAAGTTATTATTATCAGAAAATGATTTTTTGTTATTAGATGAACCAACTAACTTTTTAGATTTAGAACAAGTTGAATGATTAGCCAAATTTTTACAAAATTATGAAAAAGCGTTTCTAGTTGTTTCACATGATATTGATTTTATTAATAAAGTAGCAAAAGTGATTTATGCTATTGAAAACTTAAGCATTAATCGCTATGTTGGTAATTATCAACAATATTTAGCATTAAGTGAATTAAAAAATGAACAATATGATAAAGCACAAAAAGGGCAAGAACGTCTAATTAAAAAATTGGAAACTTATGTCGCAAAAAATAAGGCGCGTGCTTCAACAGCAAGAAGTGCCCAGTCACGGCAAAAACAAATTGATAAAATTGAGGTAATGGATAAAAGGCATGAATTAACAAAACCAAAATTTGTTTTTAAATATAAGAGACCAGCTAGTACAACTATTATTAGTGCAGAGCAATTAGCAATAGGATATCAGTTTCCTTTAATTAAGCCATTAACATTTGATATTCGTGATGGTGAAAAATGTATTGTGCGAGGATATAATGGAATTGGAAAAACAACCTTTCTAAATACTTTAGCAGGAAATATTCCTAAGTTAGGTGGAACATTAAAAATTGGTAATGGAGTAGTTATTGCGTATTTTCATCAAATTGAACAATTAATGGATATGACACCAATTGAATATTTAAAAAATTTATATCCAGACTTGGAAGAAGGGCGAATTCGAAGTATTTTAGCCAACTTTGGCGTTAAAAGTACTTTAATGCAAAATCAGATGACAAAATTGTCGGGTGGTGAACAAACAAAGGTTCGGTTATCGGCATTATCTTTACAACCATGTAGTTTACTAATTTTAGATGAACCAACGAACCATATTGATGTTTTGGCCAAAGAAGCATTGTTAGAAACAATTCAAGCCTTTGATGGAACAGTTCTAATTACAACGCATGATATTAATTTTAATGTTAATTGAGCTGACAAGGTGCTTGATTTTGAAACGATGGTTTAGCAATATGATGCAAAAACATTATTTTTATGTCTTATTCTGTGCTGATGAAACACTCTATGCTGGTTATACGGTTGATTTAAGACGGCGCGAAAAAGAACATAATATGGGCATTGGGGCAAAATATACCGCTTTAGCAAAACGACGACCAGTCAAAATAATTTATAGTGAAGAATATGCAACTCGTTCTGCAGCAATGCAACGTGAAGCCGCTTTTAAGCAATTATCACGGTTAGAAAAAATTATCTTTTTGCAAGAACATAATATTAATTTACTTTAATTTTGTCGAAAACTCTTGATATTTATAAAATATACCTAAAATTAGGTATATTTTTAATATATGGAGGTAAATAATTAATGAAAAAAATAATTACAGAAWTA
>NZ_RXFZ02000006.1:0-14691 GCF_044714365.1 Spiroplasma sp. hy2 | reverse complement strand
WTTAAAAATTTAAAGCAAAATCATAATCTTACACAAAATTAGTTTTCAAATTGTCATATTGATGATTTTTTTTATTTCATCAAGAGTTTTCGACAAAATTAAAGATTATTTTTAAAAATTTAGCAGTATTTAATTGACTTTGCTAATCAGTATGATAATATATAATTGTAAAATTAGCAAACAATCATATAGAGTGCTAAAAATTAAAGGAGGCAAAAGTATGGATTTAACACAACAATATGAACCAGGTAAAGATCCAAAAGTTCTTGAAAAATTTGCCAAAAATCTTAATAAAGAGGCTCTTGCTGGAAAATTAGACCCAATTATTGGGCGTGAAGATGAAATTAATAGAGTAATTCGAATTTTATCACGAAGAAAAAAAAATAATCCGGTCTTAATTGGTGAACCTGGTGTTGGGAAAACAGCGATTGTTGAAGGACTAGCACAGCGAATTGTTAAAGGTGATATTCCTAGTAATTTAAAAAATAAAACAATATATGAATTAGATATGGGAGCATTAATTGCTGGTGCGAAATTTCAAGGTGAATTTGAAGAACGTTTAAAAGCGGTTTTAAATAAAGTTAAAGAATCAAATGGCGATATTATTTTATTTATTGATGAGTTGCATTTAATTGTGGGAGCTGGTAAGACACAAGGTAGTATGGATGCTAGTAATTTATTAAAACCAATGTTAGCGCGTGGCGATTTGCATTGTATTGGTGCAACGACTTTAGATGAACATCGTTTATATATTGAAAAAGATGCTGCGTTAGAGCGACGCTTTCAAAAAGTAGTTGTCAGTGAATTAACCATTGATGAAAGTATTTCAATTTTACGAGGTTTAAAAGAACGATTTGAAACCTTTCATGGGGTTAAAATTCATGATAATGCTTTAGTTGCATCAGTTAACTTATCGTCTCGATACATTACTGACCGGTTTTTGCCAGATAAAGCAATTGACTTAATTGATGAAGCTTCTGCAACAATTAAAACAGAAATTGCATCAGTTCCAACCGAATTAGATAATTTAAATCGGCGAATTGTTCAGTTAGAAATTGAAAAAGCAGCTTTGCAAAAAGAAACTGATAAGGCATCTAATGAACGGTTAGTTGATATTGAAAATGAATTGAAACCATTAAAAGCAAAACAACAAAAATTAGATATTCAATGAAATTCGGAAAAAGAAAGTATTACTAAATTAAAAAACTTAAAATCACAAGTTGAACAATTGAAGAAAGAGTTAGAGCAAGCGCAATTAATTGGTGATTTTAATCGTGCTGGTGAAATTCAATATGCTTTATTACCAAAACTAGAAAAACAATTACATGAACAAGAAAAACAAGCTTCAGGTTCACATCTTTTGAAAGAAGATGTAACTGAGCGTGATATTGCTGCAATTGTTGGAAAGTGAACTGGTATTCCAGTTGACCGTTTAGTAGAAACAGAAAAGGCAAAATTATTAAATTTAAGTAAGATTTTACGGCGTCGTGTTCGCGGTCAAAACGAAGCAATTCAAGTAGTTGCTGATGCAATTATTCGTAGTCGAAGTGGAATTAAAGACCCAAATAAACCAATTGGTAGTTTCTTATTTTTAGGACCAACAGGAGTTGGGAAAACAGAAGTTGCCCGTAGTTTAGCATATGTTCTTTTTAACTCAGAAAAACAAATGGTACGATTAGATATGTCTGAATATATGGAAAAACATTCAGTAAGTAAATTAATTGGGGCGCCACCAGGTTATGTTGGTCATGAACAGGGTGGACAATTAACCGAGGCTGTTCGTCGAAGCCCATATTCAATTGTTTTATTTGATGAAATTGAAAAAGCACATCCTGATATTTTAAATATTTTGTTGCAAATTTTAGAAGATGGTCGTTTAACTGATTCATTAGGTAAAACTGTTGATTTTAAAAATACAATTATTATTATGACTTCTAATATTGGGTCAGAATATTTATTAAATGAAAATAATGATGGTGTTGGTTTATTAATTCAAAAAGAATTAGCTAGAAAATTTAAACCAGAGTTTTTAAATCGAATTGATAATGTTGTGACCTTTAATGCTTTATCAGAAGATGTTATTAAAGAAATTATTGAAAAAGAATTAGCTGAATTAACACAACGAATTGAAAATAGTAAAAACATTCGTATTAGTTATTCTGAAAAAGTATTAGAAAAAATTTTAAACGAAGGATATGATCGTGAATTTGGAGCACGGCCAATTAAGCGATATATTCAACGAAATCTTGAATCGTTAATTGCGCATGCTATTATTTCAGAAGAAGTTCAAGAGGGTAAATCTTATACAATTGATGTAGTTAAGAACGAAATGGTTATTAAGAATAGCACAAAATTAAATTAGCACTTGCATTCTTTAAATGATAAATTTATAATATTAATTGTTAGCACTATTTAGTGTTAATTGCCAAATATTTATAAGAATTGTAGAATGGAAGTGCTGCTGGTGTTAACCCAACGACAAGAAAACATTTTAAAAGTAATTGTAGAAGAATACACAAAAACAGCACAGCC
Organism: Spiroplasma sp. hy2; assembly: GCF_044714365.1. Lineage (NCBI taxonomy): Bacteria > Bacillati > Mycoplasmatota > Mollicutes > Entomoplasmatales > Spiroplasmataceae > Spiroplasma > Spiroplasma sp. hy2. The sequence continues at coordinate 12,159 of NZ_RXFZ02000006.1, read as the reverse complement.
TGTTGGAAGTAAAGTTATTATGGCTTCGTCCTTAATAGATTCTTCTTCTGCAACAATTCGTAATGAATGTGCAATTTTAGAAAAAGAAGGTTTTTTAGAAAAAGAACATGCTTCATCGGGAAGAATTCCATCAACAAAAGGTTATCGTTATTATGTTGATAACTTGATGGTTGAGAAAAATATTGATGATATTAAAAACCGGATTGAAGCCTTATTTGTTAATCGAAATATGTCAATTAATGATATTCTTGATCAAACAGGCCAAATTTTAAGTGAAATGACAAATTTAACAACAGTTGTTGTTGGTCCAAACTTTCAAGAAGAATTATTAAAAAAAATTGAATTATTGCCAATTTCTGAAACACAAGCAGTTGTTGTCTTTGTTTTAACAAATGGGCATGTTGAGAATAAAATGTTTACAATTGATAAAAATAGTTCAATGAATGATTTAAAAATTTCTGTTGAATTATTTAATACACGGTTAGAAAATACTAAAATAACTGATATTCCAACAAAATTTGAGGTAATTCGTCCAATTTTAGAACAACAAGTAAAACATTATGAATATATTTTAAAACAATTTGTTAACGCTTTAACAAGTATTGTTAAACCAAGTTATTCAACACATGGGATTCAATATATGCTCCAAAATCCGGAATATAATAACCCAGAACGAATTAAACAAGTTATTCGTTTAATTGAAACAATTTCACCGTTTGATTATTTTAAAAAACAACAGAATAACCCAAGCGAAAATCTTGTTTCAATTCAAATTGGAAATGAAACAGGGTTTAACAATGATGATATGGCTTTGTTGACAACAACTTATAAGGTTGATGATATGCAAGAAGGAGGAATTGCTTTAGTAGGGCCAAAGCGGTTAGAATATGATAAGCTTTATGAAGTTCTTGAATGATTAGCTTATCGGATTAAAGAAGCATATCAAAAAGAAGATAGAGAGGGTGAGATTAATGAGTAATGAAAAAAATGATAAATCTTCGCCAAACCAATTAAAAGAAAAAATTCAACAATTACGGAAAGAATTAGCAAATAATCAACCTGCTGATTCACCGTCAGAACCAGGGAAAACAGCAACAGCACCGACAGCTGAAGCAAATAATTTGGCAGTTATTGAAGATTTAGAACATGAAATTGATTTATTGTTAAAAGACAATTTACGCTTGCGAGAAGAAAAATTATTAGTTTTAGCTGATGGTGAAAATTTAAAGAAAAGAATTCATGAAGAAGTTGCTGATATTAAACGTTATCGTTCAGCAGGGATGGCAGAAAAATTATTGCCAACATTAGATAACTTTGAACGTGCTTTGCAAGTTACTAATGTAACATCAGAAGTGAAAAACTTTTTAACAGGGTTTGAAATGATTTATCTTATGTTTAAAACGGTTTTTGAAGAAGAAGGTATTACCGCAATGGAGACAAAAGTAGGAGAACACTTTAATTCTAATTTCCATTCGGCAATTGAAATTATTGAAACAACTGATGTTTCATCAGGATGTATTGTTAAAATTTTACAAAAAGGATATATGATTCATGATCGTGTCTTACGTCATGCATCAGTGCAAGTTGCAAAATAACTAATTTAAGAGAGGAAGGTATGATAATATGGCAAAAATTATTGGTATTGATTTAGGAACAACAAATTCATGTGTTGCTGTGATGGAAGGAAAAGATTTTAAAGTTTTAGAAAATCCCGAAGGGCAACGAACAACACCATCAGTTGTTTCATTTAAAAATGAAGAAATTATTGTGGGAGATGCGGCAAAACGGCAAGCAGTAACAAACCCAAATACAATTAGTTCGATTAAACGTAAAATGGGGACATCAGACAAAGTTCATGTTAATAATAAAGATTATAGTCCTGAACAAATTTCTGCTGAAATTTTACGTTATTTAAAAAACTATGCTGAGAAAAAATTAGGACAAAAAGTTTCAAAAGCAGTTATTACTGTTCCGGCTTATTTTAATGACGCACAACGACAAGCAACAAAAGATGCTGGAAAAATTGCTGGATTAGAAGTTGAAAGAATTATTAATGAACCAACTGCGGCAGCATTAGCTTATGGAATTGATAAAGTTGATAAAGAGCAAAAAGTTTTAGTATTTGACTTAGGGGGAGGAACTTTTGATGTTTCAATCTTAGATTTAGCAGATGGAACATTTGAGGTTTTAGCAACCGCTGGGGATAATCATTTAGGAGGAGATGACTTTGATGAAATTATTATTCAATGAATGGTTGATGAATTTAAAAAAGATAATGGTATTGATTTAAAAACAGATAAAATGGCAATGCAACGATTGAAAGAAGAAGCAGAAAAAGCGAAAAAAAATCTTTCTTCACAATTACAAACTGAAATTACAGCACCATTTATTACTGCGCGTGATGGAAATCCATTACATTTAAACCTAACATTAACAAGAGCAAAATTTGATGAAATGACAAAAAACCTTGTTCAACGAACAATTGAACCAGTTCGTAAAGCATTAGCTGATGCAAAATTAAAACCTAGTGATTTAGACCAAGTTTTACTAGTGGGAGGAAGTACGAGAATTCCAGCGGTACAAGAAGTTATTAAACATGAATTAGGAAAAGAACCAAACCGCACAATTAATCCTGATGAAGTTGTTGCAATTGGTGCAGCAATTCAAGGGGGAGTTTTAGCTGGTGATATAAAAGATGTCTTATTATTAGATGTTACACCATTATCATTAGGTATTGAAACATTAGGAGGAGTCTCAACTGTTTTAATTCCTCGTAATACCACAATTCCAACATCAAAATCACAAGTGTTTTCAACCGCTGCTGATAATCAACCAGCTGTTGATATTCATGTTTTACAAGGGGAACGTAAAATGGCAGCAGATAATAAATCATTAGGACGATTCCAATTGTCTGGGATTGAACCAGCACCAAAAGGAATTCCCCAAATTGAAGTTAAGTTTTCAATTGATGCAAACGGAATTGTATCAGTTACTGCAAAAGATTTAAAAACAAGTAAAGAACAATCAGTTACCATTACTAATGGTGGTGGTTTAACAGAAGAAGAAATTCAACGAATGATTAATGAAGCAGAACAAAATAAAGATAAAGATGAGCAAAAATTAAAAAACATTGAATTGCGTAATAAGGCAGAGTCATATCTTTCAACAATTACACAAGCTTTAGAAGGAAATAAGGATAAAATGGATCCTGAACAGTTAAAAGCTTCTGAAGAAATGGCCAAAGAAATTAAAGAATTGTTAGAAAAAGAAGATTATGCTGGTTTAGAAGCAAAAATGGCAGCATTAGAACAAGCAATGGCTGAAGCTTCAAAATTTATGAATGACCAACAAGGTGATCAATCTGAACCAGAAGTTATGAATGATGATGACAAAAAAGATAAATAAGACAATAATGATGACTAAAATTTTTTTAGTTATCTTTTCTTTAAAAGAGAAAGTAGGAAGATGGTAATGGGAAAACGAGACTATTATGAAGTATTGGGCGTTAATCGTAATGCCACTGATGATGAAATTAAACGTGCTTTTCGACAATTAGCAAAAAAATATCATCCTGATGTTTCAAAAGAGAAAGATGCCGAAGCAAAGTTTAAGGAAATTAATGAAGCTTATGAAGTTTTATCTGATCCAAATAAACGTCGCAATTATGATCAGTTTGGTCATGCTGGAACTGACCCCAATGGTTTTGGTGGCTTTAGTCATGGTTTTAGTAGTACGGGAGATTTTGAAGATATTTTCTCTGGTGGTTTTGGTGATATTTTTGAAAACTTTTTTGGTGGTGGTAAAAAACGCCGTGGTTTTAGTAATCAACCAATTAGAGGGGAAAATATTGCTGCACGTGTTACATTAACGTTAAAAGAACAAATGTTTGGGAAGAAAATAAACCTAGATTTAAATATTGATAAAAAATGTGAAATGTGTGATGGAACTGGAGCAAAAGACCCTAAAAAAGACATTCATACTTGTACAACTTGTGATGGTTATGGTTATGTTAACCTTGAACAGCGTAGTATTTTTGGTGTGATTCAATCACAGCAACCTTGTCCTGATTGTAAAGGGCGCGGAAAAGTAATTACTAATAAATGTTCAAAATGTAAAGGTCAAGGGAATTATCGTGGGAAAGAAACAGTAGAAATTGAGTTACCGAAATCAATTTATGAAAATCAACAGTTACGAATTCGTGAAAAAGGAAACTACGGTCTAAATAATGGCCCACGGGGAGATATTTATTTAGAAATTTCAGTAAAACCAAATAAATATTTTAAGCGGGTTAATGATAACCTTCATTTAAATTTACCAGTATCTTATTTAGATGCTTTACTAGAAGCTGAAATTAAAGTTCCAACTTTTGATGGGGATGTTCATTTGAAATTACCACCAAATACAAAAACAAATAGTATTTTTAATATTCCAAATCATGGGTTTTTCAAATCACCAACATCGACAAAACGAGGAGATTTAATTGTTAATGTGATTGTAACAATTCCAACAAAATTATCGCCAGAAGAAAAAACAATTTTACAAAAGTTAAGAAATAATAGTTCGTTTAAAATTACTGATGATTTCTATGAGGATTTATAATTATTAAAAAAAGTTTTAAGCATGATATTAATATCATGCTTAAAACTTTTTATTTTTTTGTTTCTTGTTCTTTTCAACGGTAATAACCATAAATCCCAGTTCTTAAAACATAAGCATTATGATATCCTAATTGTCGTAATTCTAATGCTGCTTCACTACTGCGATTACCACCATTACATAATGTAATAATTAATTGGTTTTTGTTTGATAAGTAACGGGATGGATCTTGGAGCAAATCAAAAATATAAACATTGATTGAATTTGGAATTTGTCGTAACGCTTTAAATTCAATCTCAGTGCGGACATCTAATAATAAAGCTTGTTCTTTTTGTGTTTCAAAGATTTCATTATCCATATAGACTGTTTTTTGGTTCATTGTGTACTCCTTATTTTTTTGTATATTTATATCATATCGTAAATATAAAATAATATGTGATAAAATTAAGAAGATTAAGTATCACAGAGAGGAATTAAGAGTTTTGATGGCAAAACAAGTATTTAAAAAAATAATAAATAATCAGGAACTAATTGTTGAGCATGGCCAATTAGCAAAACAAGCAAGTGGTTCAATTTTAGTACGTTATGGTGATACTGTTGTTTTAGTAACCGCAACAGTTAATAACAAACTTAGTGAAGGTGATTTTTTTCCTTTAACAGTTGTTTTTCAAGAAAAATTATATTCAGTCGGAAAAATTCCGAGTGGATTTTTAAAACGAGAAGGGAAGCCATCTGAATATGGTACTTTATCAGCACGAGTAATTGACCGTGCTTTACGGCCATTATTTTCAGAAAATTTTCGTAATGAAGTTCAAATTGTTATTAATGTTCTTGCTGTTGATAATGATCATGATGTGCGGGTGATTAGTTTATTTGCGGCATCATTAGCACTTAGTATTTCTAAAATTCCATTTGCTGGCCCAGTAGCGGGAACATTAGTAACTGTTGATCAAAATAATATTATTATTAATCCAACATTAAAACAAATTAATAATGGCAAAATGGAATTAATTGTTGCTGGAACAGCGGAGGCAATTAATATGGTTGAAGCGGGGGCAAAAGAAGTTTCTGAAAGTTTAATGTTGCAAGCAATTTTAGCGGGACATGATGTTATTCGACAATTAATTACTTTTCAGCATGAAATTATTGCAAAAGTTGGGGTACCAAAAATGGAAGTTGAATTGTTTCAAATTCGTTCTGAAATTATTACTTATGTTAATAACAATTATGCAAAAGAGTTAATTACAGCTGCTCGAATTAAAGAAAAAACAAAACGTTATGAAAAAATTGAACATTTAGTTGAACAAGCAATTAATAATTATTCTATTCCAGTTCCACTTTCAGAAAAAGAACAGAAAAAATTGACTCTAGAATTAAAAACAGCTTTACATAATATTATTCGTCAAGAAGTGCGTTGCCAAATTTTAATTGCTAAAACACGCTTAGATGGCCGAAAATTAGATCAAATTCGCCCATTAAGTAGTGAAATTGATATATTACCAGTTGTTCATGGTAGTGCTTTGTTCACTAGGGGTGAAACACAAGTTTTATCAGTTGTAACATTAGGTGCATTAGGTGAAAATCAAATTATTGATGGAATTACCGATGAAGAAGGTAAACGTTTTATGCATCATTATAACTTTCCACCATTTTCAGTTGGTGAAACTGGGCGGATGGGTCCTCCTTCACGACGAGAAATTGGTCATGGCGCATTAGGAGAAAAAGCATTATTACAAATTATTCCTAGCGAAAAAGTGTTTCCATATACAATTCGTATTGTTTCCGAAGTTTTAGAATCAAATGGTAGTACTTCCCAAGCATCAATTTGTGCTGCTACATTAGCTCTAATGGCGGCTGGAGTGCCAATTATAGCGCCAGTAGTTGGGATTGCAATGGGTTTAATTAAAGAAAAAAATAACTATACTATTTTAACTGATATTCAAGGGATGGAAGATCATCTTGGCGATATGGACTTTAAAGTAGCCGGAACTGCAAAGGGAATTTGTGCCTTACAAATGGACATTAAAATTGCAGGAATTAATAAGGCAATTCTCCAAGAAGCTTTAGAAGCGGCAAAAGAAGCACGGTTAACAATTTTAGATAATGTTTTAGCAACTATTTCTGAACCACGAGCACATTTAGCACCAACAGCACCAAAAATGAAAACATTTATGATTCCTGTTGATAAGATTCGGGAAGTTATTGGTCCGGGTGGTAAAATGATTACAGCTATTATTGAAAAATCAGATGATGTTAAAATCGATATTGAGGATGATGGCCAAGTGACAATTTACCATAGAGAAAGCACAGCGATTGAAAAAGCATATCAGTTAATCAAAGCAATTGCAATGCCAGTTATTGTTGGTGAAGAAATAATTGGACCAGTTGTTAAAATTGAAAAATTTGGTGTTTTTGTTAATTTAAAAGAAAATATTGATGGTTTAATTCATATTTCTAAATTAGCTAAACAACATGTTGAAAAAGCAGAAGATATTGTTCAATTAAACGATATTGTTAAAGTTAAAGTAATAGAAATTGATGGGAAAGGGAAAATTAAGTTACAATTAATTGAAATATTACCTAAAAAGTAACTTAATTTTTTAATGTTGGTTCTTAAATAAATAACTAAAATATTTGTTATAATTAAATAAGGAGTTAGGAGATTTAATTATGAGTAAAATTGCAATTGATATGATGGGAACTGATTTAGGCATTAAACCAATTATTGACGCTTTGAAAGTTTTTATGAAGAAATATGACGATGTTACTTTTATTTTAATTGGAGCTGAGAAGGAACTGAAGGCTGCCACCGCAGCAGCAAAGTTAGATAATACAAAATATGAAATTTTTGCTACAACAGAAGTAATTGCAATGACAGAAGGTATGATGGAGGTTCGTCGTAAACCAAATAGTTCAATGGTTCGTGGAACTGAATTATTGCGTGATCAAAAAGTAGATGCTTTGGTATCTGGTGGTTCAACTGCAGCTTTTTTAGCAGCGTGTCATTTTATTGTGGGAGAAATTTCCGGAGTTTCACGGCCAGCTTTTATGCCTTTTATTCCAACACTTAACAAGGGAAAGTCTGTTTTAATGCTAGATGTTGGTGCTAATTTAGAAAATGATGCCCAAGATCTTGTTAATTTTGCAATTATGGCTAGTGTTTATGCGCAAGAAATTATGCATAATCCAAAACCAAGTGTGGCAATCTTAAATATTGGTGAAGAAGCATCAAAAGGAAAAGATTATCATAAAGAAGCTTATAAATTATTAGCAAATAATAAAAATATTTTTTTTAAAGGAAATATTGAGCCACGTGATATTACTAGTGATGTTGTTGATATTATTGTAACAGATGGTTTTACTGGTAATATTGCTCTAAAAACATTGGAAGGAATGGCAAAAAATTTAATGGGTGTTATTAAACATGAATTAACAAAGAATTTTTATCGAAAATTAAAAGCTTTTTCGTTACGAAAAGCTTTTCAGGGAGTTCGTGAAACCTTTGATTATCGAAATAATGCAGCAGCATTAGTCTTAGGATTAAGAGCAATTGCTGTTAAAACACATGGTAGTAGTGATGAAAAATCATGAATTAGTACTTTAGAATTAACTCGTACCGCAGTTGTCAATAATTTTGTGCAAAAAATGACAGTTAAATTGTTAAAGGGGGATTAATTATACGATGCAGTTTATAAACAAACAGCCAGAACAACTTTTTTTCGAGTTAAAAGCTTTTTTTAAACAGTATTATGTTTTTATTAAAAAACCACAATATTATTTAGAAGCCTTAACTCATAATTCTTATGCAAATGAAAATAATTTAAGTTATACTTATCAACGAATGGAATTTTTGGGTGATGCAATTTTAGCAAAAGAAATTTCCTTATACTTATTTTTAATTTTTCCTGATAAAAATGAAGGTGAAATTACTAATTTACGTAGTAAAATTGTTCGGGAAGGAACATTAGCAGAATTAGTTCGTCGAATGAATTGAGCGCCTTTCTTATTATTAGGAAAAGGAGAAATTAAAACAAAAGGATATGAAAAAAATCGTATTTTAGCTGATATTTATGAGTCAATGATTGCTGCATTATATCTTGATTTGGGTGAAGAAGTTGTTTGTAATTTTATTAATGACACCCTTATTCAAATGGTTTCTAATCCTGGTTTTTTTGATCAAATTCGAGATTACAAAACGGAATTACAAGAATTTTTACAAGCTGGTGATGCACGAACATTAGAATATAAATTAATTAAAGAATCACCACCATTAGAAGGAAATCGAGTTTTATATACTGTGGTTGCAGAAATTGGGGGAATTCGTTATGGCGAAGGATGCGGTTATACTCATAAAGAAGCTGAGCAATTAGCTGCTCGTGATGCGCTACAAAAATTAGCAACAAAATCAAAATATCATTTCGAAAATAAATAACAATGTAATATGACTAAACTAATTTAAGTATATGGAGATGAAAAGTAATGATGATAAGACATTTGTTTAAGAATTTTTGATTAAGTTTTACTAGAAATAGTTTACAAGTTTTAGACCTATTTTTAATGTTAGGAATTATTATTACCTTGTTTGGGGGAATGATTATGTCAAGCAGTTTAAGTACGGTTCAATTAGCATTAATTGGTAATGACTTGTATGATACTAATATTTCATTTCAATTTAATTATAATTTAAAAATTGTTTCAAACCATCAAAATTTATCATATGGTTTAAACAATATTAATTATATTAATGAGGATGGAGATTTAGACAATAATAAAGTAGAAAGTACTTATTTTCAGTTAAAACCAAATGGCAAAGATACTTATCAAATTGTATTGGATTCAGAAAGTAACCAGTCAGGAAAATGGCTTGCTTCAAATAGTTCAAATTCATATTTTATGGAATAGTTAAAGGAAAACGGTGAAGTAATATTAAACTTTAATACTAATATTGTTCCTGATAGTGTTTATTTTTTTAGTAATGATGATTATCATGAATTGATTAGTTATTTACAAAATCCAGCAAACTTAATTCCATTCGTAAGTTCACCAGATAATCCTAGATTAGTCACAGATACATTAATTTTTACTAATGCTTATAAGGATTTTAGTACAAATCAGAAACGAATTTATGACTTACAAACTCGTCTTTTAAATTCTGTTATTATTGGTTCAGTTGCTGATCGTGCTCTAATGAGTGAAACAATGCGACTTTACGATATTTTTAAAGCAGAAAACTTTTATATTCAAAGTGTGCAACCATATTATTGGACAATACCAATTATGGTAAAAGGAAATTATCAAGATTTTTTAAATTATCAGGTAAGCGATGATTATCCTCCAATTATTATTAATAATTCTTATGCTTTACATAATAAAATCAAGATTAATGATCTTTTTAATATTTATGGTTACCAATATCGTGTGATTGGTTTTGCCACAAATGCTTATTAATAGTGCAGCAAATGAGTCATCTTTTATTTATAATTCATATTTATGACTTCGTGGTCCTGAATATACAAATTTATTAACAAAAATCACTAATGATGCACCACAGCTTATTAACAGCATAATTAGTATTCACGCTGCTTTTGCATCAACAGAACTAAATCCTGGTTTTTTGCATGTTCAAAATAGTTGAAGTGATATTGCAAATGTTTATGATAATGCTACTTTTTCACGTTCTGCAGTTGCTTATACACCATTACATCATATGAAAAAACTTATTAAAAATAAAGAAGATATTATTTGGTCAATTTTAATTGCAATTTCATTATTATTAATAATTTCATCTTTCATTATGATTAGTATGATTGTTAATAAACTATTATTATTAAACCGGGGAATTATTAGTAATTTAAAAGTACAAGGATACGGAACGGGAACAATTGCGTTTTTACTTCTTTCTTGTTTTTTATTATTAATGTTTATTATTTCTTCATTATCATTAATAACAAGTTGAATCTTCTCTTTTATCTTAAATATTACTTATCAAGGTTTTTTAGAATTTACTACTTATATTTCAGTTCCCCCTTGGTGATTAATAGTTGGAAAATATTTGTTACCTAGTTTTGTTGTTTGTTTCTATGCTTTTTTATTCATTATTATTGAAGTGTCATGACCAACATTAATTTTACTAAAACCAAAAGTAGTTAAAACACGAATTCCAAAAGGTCATCATTTATTACATTTAAACTTTAAATATAAAATTAGTCTTAAATTTGTGTTAGATGCTAAGTGAAAATTATTATTAACACTTGTTGTAACAACGTTAACCGGAGCAATGTTGTTTACAGGATTAACAACAATTATTAATTTTATTCAAATTAATCTTAATTTAAAAACAAATGCAAATTGGAAGTATGTTTATCGTTATGATAATAATTATAATTATGGTGCTAGTGAAACACCACCATATGATTATTTAGTTTATGAAAATCCCGGGGCAGTTAAAGAACCGGATGTTTCTGGATATTATTTATTACAACCCGAAATACGACAATTTACAGAAGAATTAGTATTAAAAAAATATAATACTTTTGGTTTTGGTGATCCAGTATGTGGGCCATTTGTTGGTGACAGTAATATTATTAAGTCGTTTAAATACAAATGATTTAAAGCAAGATCTTATGAATGATATGTTGAAAATTGTAAAGATACCCAGTATTATGAACAAATTACCAAATTTATTAAGAGAACAGTTTATGAATATTTTATTAATCAACTAAGTAAGGAAGATGGAATTATTACGATAGGTTATCAACCAATTATTTATGGTCCATATCAATCAGAAATTTTTGCAAATACCGAAAATTTATATGCACGAGAAGCAATAAACTATAGTTTATTAGAACAGTTTTAAACGAATATCAAATTGCTAACACAAATTCAAAAATTGATTTATCAATTCCAACCTTTTATCGGAATTTTATTAGTCATAGAAATTTAAAAAGTCTATATGATAGTGCTATTGAATTTTATGATTATAAAAATAATACAACGTTATTTTACCCAAATGTTGAGAAAAAAACAGATATTAATTGATTCTTTAATAAAATTAAGAGTTTTGATTAACCTGATGATGATAGTTTATTACGAGCAACACAAACTAATCGTTTTAGTTCAGTTGTTAATTATGCGATTTTGCAAGTTAATGAAATGAAAAAATTAATTCAAAGTAAAAAATGATTTCATGGTAAAAATCCTAATTGAGATCCAAAAAATTATCGGATTCAATTATACCCAATTATTATTAATCATGCTTATCGTTATTTAAATAATATTAATATTGGTGACATTTTATTAGATAATTTTAATGATCGAAGTGCGATATTTTATATTGTTGTTGATCAATTTGATAATGGAATGAAAAATATGTTTTTAATTAATAAGTATAATAATCAACGCTTAACGCCAAAACGTTTAGCAAACCTATATTCAGCATTACGCGATAATAGACTTCTTGCATAACCTAGTTATTTTAAAATTCCTATAAAATATATTTAAAATAGAAATTATAGGAATCTAAAATTATGAAATTTGATAAATTTGATTTTATTAATGANATTA
>NZ_RXFZ02000005.1:0-14772 GCF_044714365.1 Spiroplasma sp. hy2 | reverse complement strand
RTTAAAAAATTTAAAGCAAAATCATAATCTTACACAAAATTAGTTTTCAAATTGTCATATTGATGATTTTTTTTATTTCATCAAGAGTTTTCGACAAAATTAAAGAATTAAATTAATCATTATTATTTAAAATATATTATAATTGTTAAGTGTCTAAAAAAGAGGTGAAGCAAATGAATCAAAAAACAATTGAACTATTAGAAACGATGTTAAAGCGGTGAAATTTAATTAATGAAGAATTAACAAAACCAGAAATAGTTAATGATGTAAAAAAGTTAACTAGTTTAGCAAAAGAACAAGCACAATTAGAGGAAACCGTTGCTTTATACTTAAATTATAAAAATGTTTTAAATAATATTAATGAAGCAAAATTAATTTTAGAGACAGAAAAGGATTATGAGTTAATTGAATTAGCAAAAGAAGAATTAAAAACCTCAGAAATAAGAAAAGAACAACTTACAGCAGAGTTAAAAGTAATGTTATTGCCAAAAGATCCTAATGATGATAAGAATGTTATTTTTGAAATTCGTGGAGCAGCAGGTGGTGATGAAGGAAACATTTTTGCTGGTGATTTATATCGAATGTATATAAAATATGCAGAACAACAACATTGAAAAGTAGAATTAATTGAAGCAAATGAATCAGAAGCAGGTGGCTTTTCTACAATTTCCTTTATGGTTAAAGGAGATCGTGTTTATTCAAAAATGAAATTTGAATCAGGAGCACATCGTGTTCAACGAATTCCAAAAACAGAAAGTAAAGGGCGAGTACATACATCAACAGCAACGGTTGCTGTTTTACCAGAAATTGAAGAAGTTGATTTTGAAATTAAAATTGCTGATTTAAAAATTGATACTTACCGTGCTTCAGGAGCAGGGGGACAACATGTTAATACAACTGATTCAGCTGTTCGAATTACTCATTTACCAACAGGAGTTGTTGTAACTTCCCAAGATGGCCGTAGTCAACATGATAATAAGGCATTAGCAATTCAACATTTACGAAGTAAATTATATGAAGAACAGCAACGTAAAATTAATGAAGAGCGTGGAACATTAAGAAAAGATGTAGTAGGAACAGGCGACCGGAGTGAAAAAATTCGAACATATAATTATCCTCAGAATCGGGTTACTGATCATCGTATTAATTTAACACTACAAAAATTAGACCAAATTATGGAAGGTAATTTAGATGAAATTGTAGTAGCATTAATTAATGAAGAACAAAGATTGAAAATGGAAGGAAACTAATGACAGTTAATGAATTAATTCAAAAGTCAGAAGATTATTTGAAAGACTCGAATAATGCTAATTATCTTGCCGATATTAAAATTTTAATAGCATTTTTTATGAAAACTTCATTAGCAAAATTATATGCAATTCAAAATGATAAAATTAATTTTAAGATTGATGATTATTGACAACAGTTAATGGCATATCGTAATGGAAAACCAATCCAACATATTACTAATTTACAAAATTTTTATGGCTATGATTTTTATGTTGATTATAATGTTTTAATTCCTCGCTATGAAACAGAAGAATTAGTTGATAATATTAATATTATAATTGATGAAATATTGCTTAATAATGGTGATGAACCATTAACTTTAATTGATATTGGAACTGGGAGCGGAGCAATTGCAATTAGTTTAGGCTTAGAAAATCCAAGTTTAACAATTTATGCTAGTGATATTTCAACTGAAGCATTAAAAGTAGCAAAAAGAAATATTAAGCAGTTAAATTGCAAAAATGTTAAATTATTGGAAGGTGATATGCTAGAACCATTTATTAAAAATAAGATTAAAGCTGATCTGCTAATTTGTAATCCACCTTATATTCCAAAGAATCAAAATATTAGTAATCGTGTTAAAAATTATGAACCACATGTTGCTTTGTTTGGTGATATTGATGGCCTATATTTTTATCGAGAAATTTTTCAAAATTGACAAAAGGTTGTTAAAAAAAATGGCATTTTATGTTTTGAACATGGTTATGACCAAAAAAAAGATTTAGAAAAATTAGTAAAAGAATATTTTCCAAATCAGAAATATTATTTTCAAAAAGATATAAATAAAAAATGACGAATGTTATTTATTAATATTTTGTAGTAAAATAAAAGAAACTTAAGTGTGAGGTGCAGGATATGGAAGATAAACTTAAAAATATTAAAAGAACTCGCATTATTAGTATTGCTTTTTTATTAGTTTTATTTATTATGGTCCCATATTTTACTTTTATATATGTATCACATAGTGATCAACTTTTAAAAAAATACTTTAATTTTATTGCAACAGTACCTAAGGACGTGTTAACAACATTTACAACACCTAATCTACCAAATGAGTTTTTAATCTTTGGTTTGCCATATATTGCATTAGGAACATTAGCAGGTGCCATTATTAGTAGTGTTTTTTACATTCATCATCAGAAACGAACAGTTAATTTTAATAATAGAATGTTGTTAATTGGAACAGTTTTTATTATCTCTTTTCTATTTAGTGCTTGTTTATTATTTTCACTTGCAGAATATTATTATGATTTATTTACAGAGTGATGTCGTTCTTTAAGAGGTGGTTATACTGGTCCTGAGTTTGTTAAAAATATTCAAGATATGATTCATAAAGATATTCCAAATCGAGATGCAATTGTTAAAGCATTAATTAATTTAGCAACAGGGCCTGGAACAAACAATAAATATCCATTAACATGAATTGGTCTTAATGCTATTTGATGAATTACAGGATTACAAATGATTTTTATTATTTTTATTATGTTGAAAGTTAGTTTTAAATTAGAATGATTATTAAATGATAATATTAATTCAACTAAAAAAGAAGAAGTATTTGTTTTAAAAGATACATTTAATCAAAGTCGTCTTAAAAAGTTTATTAGTCTATATTTAATTCCAAATGAATTTAATATTTCACTATGAGTTGTTTTTTTTTCAAGTATGGTTTTTATTCCCCAATTTGTTTATACAATTATTATTGGCAGTAGTTTTACTGATGCAAACCGGTTTTTTTTATTTTCTTACTTTTATCCACAATTAACAATTAATGCTATTATACCGAATACAACTAGTATTTTAGATCAACCAAATATTGATTATTTTGAGATGACAATGAATATGCCCGGGTCAGGAATTTTTATTAGTGTTGTACCAATTGTTTCTTCTGCTTTAATTATTTCAATGTTATTTGCATTTACTTTTGTAATGTTGAAAAAACCAAATTTAACTAAAAAAGGTTTTATTAGTTTTTATGTTAGTTTTTTAATTGTAACTGGGACTTCACTAGTAATGTTTCTGGTTTCTCAATATGAATTAACAAAAGCAGTTGATTATTGAAATAGTCAAAGTGATAATTTTAAAGAAACAGTAATGGAACCACTTTTTAAAACAACATATTTAGATTACTTTTGATTACAAGGAAATGAATTATTAGCAAGTGGTATTCTATTATCTGCTTTCATTACTGTTTTATCAATTATTGCTCTTTTACATATTTCAAAAATTAAAAGTAATCATATTAGCAATGAACAAATTAAATCAAATTCAAAAGGTTCATAAGAAAGGAGGCTAGTTATATATGAAAGTATATACTGTAAAAAATCGCAAAGAGATTATTGCTGGTTATTTAGCAGAAAAAGTTATTATTGTTCCAACAGATACTATTTATGGTATGACGTGTATTATTAGTTCACCAGTAGCAAAAGCGAGAATTTTTAAAGTTAAAAGACGATCAGAAAAAATGTATTTATCAGTTATTGTTAGTTCAGTTCGTATGGCGAAGAATTTTATTGACTTGCCACGTGATGATTTAAAGCTCTTTAAAAAGAATGAAACTATTACTATAATAATAGGTAACATAAAAGATGATATTAATAAGCTTTATAACATTACAGAAGATAATACAATTGGGATTAGAATTACAAAATCAAAATGATTAAAAAAAATTATTAATAAGGTTGGGCCAATTTATGGGACAAGTGTAAATATTAGCGGTCAAAATTATGCTAAAGAATTTAATGATCTTCAAAAATTTAATGTTGATATTATTGTTGACGCTGGTTATTTAGATAATCGTCCTTCAAAGATTTATAATTCTTTAACAAAAGAATTTATTAGATAAGTAGGCAAAAAATGGCAAAAAAAAATAAATAAAAAGTAGCAATCCACCCTTAGGAAACAAGGAAGAAAGAATTAAACAATTAGAACAAGAAGTTGTGGATTTAAAGAAAGAGCACAATGGTTAATTTTAGAAAAGGATAATATCATACCAAATTGCATTTCATAATGCAATTTTTTTATAATTTTTTTAGAAATATGATATAATTTAACTATAAATAAACGAAGCAGGAGGACTATGCGATGTACATCAATCCATTCGAAAGAATGAAAAATATGAAATTAAATACTGATGAAACAAATACAATAAATATGAAAAGTAATGGCCCAAATATAAATTTATTACAAGGTAACAATGAAGATGGGGAACTGACAGGAGACTTTCTAAAGAATAGTAATCATAATATTAAAACTGATGAACTTAAGATTGATGGAATTACATTATCAAGTTTTGAAATTATTCGTGATTTAATGAAAATTTTTAAAGAAAAAAATAACGAAATGCAATTTTTCTTAGCAGTTATGGATAAAAGAAATTGTGATTCAATGTTTGAAATTGCTTCTTCCTTTTTTTCAATGCCGCTTGTTAATATTGATTTATTACGTATTGAATTATATGCTTCACCATTTTTATTTTTACTTAAAAAAATTATTAAGGGACTACCAAAAGTTAGTTTAGAGGATAAAAAAGTTTTATGAGATCGTGTTAAATTATTTGCACGAACTTTAAAACAAAGTGAATCATTAGAACAAGTTAATGATTCTAATTCAATTGTAATTGTTAATGAGTTAGAATTTGATGATCCATTAGAGTATATTAGAAGAGAATTTGAAGAAATTTTACGTGCTTATGACATCACAGAAAATATTGTAGTAATTTTTAATAATATTGATTTAGTGGGATATGTCAAATTTAAACAAATATTTAGCTTAGTACAATCTATTTTTAAAGGAATTTTACAGTTTAAATTTATTGCTGGATTAAATCCACTTTTAATTGAAACTTATGTTAAACAGATGTATGGCAATTATGCAACAGACCAATTGGTTGCGCATGAAATTAGTGCTTATAACAAACGATATATTATTAAAAATGAAAATGATAATGTCGTTACTAAAGAACCAACAAAAAAAGCAGGTGATTCTTATCATCCAATGTCAGATTTTGCTTATGTTGAAACAGAAAATGAGGATGATGAAAGAATTAGCTTTGATTATTGAGCTATGCGCGGTGGAAAGTAGATAGAGGAGGATAATTAAAATGTTTGTGTTTTTAGTAACATTAGGGTGAAGTTTAATTATAATTGGAGCGATAGTTCAAATTTTTACTGCTATTTTAAACTTTTTGGTAATACAATCTGTTGCGCTTCCATCAATTTTAAATTCAATGAATGATATTTTTCAAACATCAATTTTTAAACAAGAACAAATTTTAAGTTATTTGACAGGAGATATTTGAGGATACACAATTATTGCTTTAACAATTTTTGTTGCATTATTAGTTATTACACTAGTATCAGTTCAACTGCATCGTGTTAAAAAAGGACAATTAATTGCAAAACCATATATTAAAATGATATTTGTTACATTAATTATTGCAGCATTAATTTATGGAAAAGTAGCAGTATTAATATTAGCAGCATTAATGTTTATTGGTTTATTATTTATTGAATCATCATTATTTGATGTTGAGTCTTTACAAAATTTTGTTGAAGAACGAAATATGATTGTTATTTACCACCAAGATAAAAAACTTGAAAAAGAGGTAAATAAAGAGGGAAAGTATCATGGAAGCGCAACTTTGGGGGTTGACGCGACTATCGCAGGGATCGGAGAAACCGAAAGAGATTTCAAAAACAATGATTACGCAAAAGAGGATGATAGTAAAAAGTTATCTTATCAAAAATCAAATTCGATTTTTTCATCAAATGAATTAAATAATTTATTTAATTCTAATAAAAATGATGTTGATGAACATGAATTAGCAAATTTAATTAATGATATGACACAAACTATGATAAATCCGCAGAAGCCAGCGGTTTTTGAAACAAAATCAAATACAACGGAAACTGATTTAAAACAAAGTAAATCAAAAGAATTATCAAAACCACCAGTTGTTAATGAAGTTAAACAACAAGAAAAATCAAACTTGGAATCAGACCAGTTAGAAGATCAAAATTCAGCAAATGATGCTTCACAAAATGAACGAGTTGAGGAAATTCCTGCTCCATTCTTGGATGTAAAACCAAATGCTGATTATAAGTTTAATGCTGATATTAAAAGTTTTGCTGATAAAACAAGCGCTGTAAACGAAAATGCTGATTTTAATGCAGCAGAAGATGAAAAACCAAATTTTTCTTTTTTAGATGATGAATTTTTGAATTCATCATGAACATCAGAGAAACCAATGACAAGAAAACAAAAAAAACTTTATAATAAATGAAGTGAAATGCATCAACAAGCACTTAATATTAAACAAATGGTAGAAGAAGAAGTAGAAATAGCAGAAGTAAAAACTAAATTCATTAAAAAGAAAGCTAAAATTTATAATTTTCTTGCTAAACAAGCAAATGGATTAGTAAGAAAATTAAAGTTAGAACCAGAGCATGAATTAAAATTAATGCGTATTGCTGAAATATTTAATAATAATTCACAAGCCACAGTTGATTTTCTTAATGATCAAATTTTAGCAACAGATAATAATTTAATTGATAATGTCTTGAATGACAACATTAATGAATCATCAGAAAATATTAGTTTAGAAATTAATACTTTTAATAATGTTGTAGATAATGGTAAAACAAAAAAAGAGATAAAAATTATGAATAACAATATTAAACTAGCAAACCAAGAATCACAACGGACAGGAATTATATTTATTCCATCTGATCATAATATTGATAAATTAAAAGGAGAATTATTACCTGATATTAAAACATCAGATGATGAAGAAACAAAAACAGATAGTGTACTAGATAATTATGATTACTCTTTTGCTGAACTAGCCGGGTTAGATGATTCACAAGTTGGGCATCTTGATGAAATTGATTCAGTTGCAAATGAAGATAATTATGATGATGAAATACAATCTTCTGAAAACAATGAGCTTTCAGACCTATCAGTTGAACAACAAACAGTAGAACAAATAGAAAATAATATGGCAACGCTAGTTGCAGATAAAATCTTAAGAACTAATGAAGTAAAACCCGAGCATGAGGTAAAAAATGATGCAATTAATTTAGAATTAACTCCTGAGCCATTAGATACAACAGAACCAAACAATGTGGGAGCAGATATGTTTAATATCTCAATGAATGAAAAACAAAATACTATTTTAACAGAAACAGAAGATAGTGTACCTGCAGAAATATTTACAACAGATGTTAAAGGAACAAATCAATTAGAAGTTAACGCAGATGAATTAAATAAGAATAAAATAGAAGATCATCAAGGTGATTTATTACATGATGTTGTTACAAATGAAACAAATAAATCGTTGCAACCAGAAATTCGACCAATTTTAAAAGACGAAGTATCGTATAGTTTAGATGAATTAGATGATAAAATTATGAATGGTGATTTTTCAAATTTAGATGATGAAGTAATTGAATATTTTAATCAGGAAAAGCCAGAACCAATTAAGGAAACACCATTTGTAGAAGAACCACCATTACAACAAGTTATTTCAAATGATTTTGAATATCGTTTTGAAAAAATTGAAGAATTAATTAAAGATTCAATTAACTTACACACAACACACACAAAAACATTACGAGAAGTGCAAAATCACTTAAAAAATTTAACTTTAAAAGTTGAATCGTTAGAGGCAAAATCAGTAGATTTTGCAAAAAAAAATAACGATGTTGAAACTAAAAAATATATTAAGCATCACGGTGTTGTACCAATTGATCAGTTTTATCCTCAAATTAGTGATATTAACTTAGTATCAACACGTTATAATTTATATAATAAAAAAGGTTATTCTAACACATATGGTGTTGCTAACTCAAGTGAAAGTTCATATGGTTTGGGCAATTATTATCGAACTAAAAATAGTAATTCATCTCAAGAAGAAATAAGGGCAAATAATAATCAATTTGCTGATTATAATCATCTTAATTTACATAATATTTCTAAATATACTAAACAAGATATTCCATTTGAAACAAATTGTCCATTTTGTAAAAAGAATAACAAATAAAAATTATTATTTTATTGGTTAATATTATAAATAAATTTATTAAAAAAGTTAAATTTAGGTTGATTAAATTTAACTTTTTTTATTTAGAAAGTAGTTTTTTTCTTTTCATTCGTTTAAAAATATGTTAAAAATAAATTAGCAATGAGATATTACATTGTTAGGGCATTAAACATAGTAATTTAAGTATGAAAGGAAATATTCAATTGCCGAATAATAATTAATTAAAAAATATAATTTATTAGTAATAAACGGGAGGAAATAAACAATGAGAAAATTGCTCAGTGTTTTTGTAGCAGCAACTTTGCTAAATGGTTCGAGTCTTTTTCTTATTACATGTGCTAAAAAATATTATTTTGATAGTAATATTTGAGTTATTACCGATGCTGGTATTGTGACCGATGCATCGTTTAATGAATCAGCATGAGATGGAGCAAGTAAATATGTCATTCCACAAAAGGATAAAGAAATTTTACCATCAGAGTGAAAAAAAAGTCACCATCGAGCTAGTTATTATGAACCAGCAAGTCAAACACCATCTGACTTTAAAACAGCTTATTTAACAGCATATATTGCTGGCGCAAAAACATTAATTTTGCCAGGTTTTGTGCATGGTAATACCGTTGGATGAGGTGCAGAAATAGTTGATAATTTAATTTATATTGATGGAAGTAGCCAAAATATTCATTTAGGAATGGATCCCAAAAAACCATTAGCAACAAATGTTGTTGGAATAAGTTATGAAGCTGAATCATCGGGATTTTTTGCAGGAATTGCAACAGCATTATGATTAAATGCTAATCAAAGCAAATATCCTTCAGGTTTAAAAATATCTACATATGGTGGAATGGATAATCCTGGCGCTGTTTCAAATTATATGTGAGGATTTTTAGTGGCTGCTGATATTTTTAATGCAATCATTAGTAATAGCAATTTGCCAAACTTATTTAACATTAGAATAGATCTTTTAGCACAAGTTAAAAAAATGAATCCAGCAGTAACTGCTTTACAAAAAATTGAAAAAGTACAAAATGTTATAAAAAATAATGAATCATGATTTTCACAATCATTTGAAATTGGACATGGGAAAGATATTTCAGATGAATTACTTTCTCGTGGAGCAAGTATTATTTTCCCTGTTGCAGGTCCGCAGACCCAAGATACTATTGGCCGAATTAAATATAATAAATCACCAGTTAAAGTTATTGGTGTGGATACAGAACAATCTAAAATTTATGGAGAAGACATAATCGTAACAAGTGCCTTAAAAGAAATTGCAACTTCAACTCAAGAAGCTCTCAAGAATATTTATTCAGATAAATGTGGTTATTCATCTAATAGTAATACTTGAGACAATAATCATGTGACACCGGAATGTTGAATTAATACTGATCAATCATCAATTCAGCATCCAACTTGGACAGGGATTGAAACAACAAAATCAATTAATGAAGATACTGTTAATTTTATTCATAATAAAACTGATGATTTAACAAAGGATACAGCATTTGATAAAATTATTAAAGTATTACAAGATGTTTATTCCCGAGGAATTGATGATGTCCCTCCTGTAGCAGCAAAGGTATTTACAACAACATTAGCAAATACTTATCAAAATAGTGATACATTGAAAACTTATATTTTAAATGCAATTGAAACCGCTTTGCAATAGAAGGAAAGGACATAATATGAAAAACAATAATGAATATGCAATAGAAATGAATAATATTACCAAGGTCTTTGGTGATTTAATTGCAAATGATGATATTACCTTAAAAGTAAAAAAAGGTGAAATTCATGCTTTAATTGGCGAAAATGGAGCAGGAAAATCAACATTAATGAGTATTTTATTTGGTTTGTATGAACCAACAAAGGGAGAAATCCTTATTAATGGAAAACCAGAATATATTAATAATCCTATTAAAGCGAATCAATTAGGAATTGGTATGGTTCATCAACATTTTAAATTAGTTGATATTTTTACTGTACTTGATAACATTACATTAGGATATGAACAGTTAAAAGGGAAAGTATTTTTAGATCGTTCAAAAGAAGCACGTAATATTGCTCAAATTGCAATTAAATATAATTTGCAAGTTGATTTTCGTTCAAAAATTGCAAATATTTCAGTTGGAATGCAACAACGAGTTGAAATTTTAAAAATTTTATACCGTGGAGCAGATATTTTAGTTTTTGATGAACCAACAGCTGTTTTAACACCACAAGAAATTGAAGGCTTATTAAATATTATGTTAGATTTAAAAAAAGATGGGAAAACAATTATTTTTATTTCCCATAAATTAGATGAAGTGAAAAAAATTGCTGATCAGGCAACAGTTATTCGATGTGGAAAAGTTGTCGAAACTTTTAATGTGCAAGATAAAAATGAGAAAGAAATTGCTGAAGCAATGGTTGGCCGTAATTTAGTTGAAATTAAAAATTCAGGGCAAGCACCACGAGAAGAAGTTTTATTAAGAATTGAAAATTTATCAGTAAAGAAAAGAGGCCTAACGCGTTTGATGGCTTTAGATGATTTTAATTTAACCGTTTATGCAGGAGAAATTGTTGCAATTGCTGGAGTAGAAGGAAATGGGCAGACTGAATTAGTAAATGTTATAACCGGATTAGAAAAAGGAGCCTCTGGAGAAATAATTTTTAATGATATTAATGTGACCAAAAAAAGTATTTATGAACGCTATCAAAATGGAATGTCTCATATTCCTGAAGATCGTCATAAATATGGTTTAATCTTAGAATTCAATGCAATTGATAATGTTGTTTTACAAAATATTAATCAAAAACCATTTTCAAATTATGGTTTATTAGATAAAGGAGCAATTCAATTATATGCTCAACAAATTGTTAATAAATATGATGTACGAGGTGCAAATTCTGGTTTTGCTGTTACACGCAGCTTATCAGGAGGTAATCAGCAAAAATTAGTTATTGGGCGAGAACTATCACGACAACATAATATTTTAGTTGTTGTTCAACCAACAAGGGGTTTAGATGTTGGAGCAATTGAATATATTCATAATAAAATTTTGGAAGAAAAAGCACAAGGGAAAGCAGTCTTATTAGTTTCATATGAATTAGAAGAAATTATGAGTTTAGCTGACCGTATTGTTGTTTTACATAATGGACGCATTACTGGTGAAGTTACTGGCAATAAAATTAAACGTGAAGAAATTGGTTTAATGATGGGAGGAAGATATCATAAGAAAGGAATAAAAATTAATGCAAACACAAATTAAAAATTATGGATGATTATTAAAACAGAAAACAAGAATTTTCTTTCGTTCAAATGAATTTAAAACTAAAATGAACTATTTTAAGGCATCTATTTGTGCAATTATTGCAGGAGTTCTGCTTAGTTTTATTATTATCGGTGCAAATGCATCAGATCCATTATTATTTTTTAGTTATGTTTTTCGACTAGCTTTTCACCCATTATTAAAAGATTCGACATTAACTTATTGAGCAATTTATATTGTTGCGGGATTAGCTGTTGCGGTTGGTTTTAAAGCTGGATTATTTAATATTGGTGTTCCTGGACAAATGTTATTAGCAGGTAGTATGACAATTGTTTTAGGTTTAAAGAATCCCACAATTAGTCAAGGAGCTGGCGTAATTGGAGCTTTATTTATTTCAATTCTTGTTGGTGCAATGTTAGCAGCAATTGCTGGGGCATTAAAAGCTTATTTTAATATTCATGAAGTTGTTTCAACAATTATGTTAAATTGAATTGTTTGGTATGTTATGAAATGAATGTTTATGAATCCAGCGCATGGGATGTGAAATTCAAATCAAAATTCAACAATTGATATTGTTACAACAGCCCCAAATTTTAATTTAGTATTGAATGGGCAATTATGAATTATTCCATTTATTATTGCAATGTTATTATTAGGAATAATTATTTTTATTATGAATTATACTGTTTTAGGTTTTCGAATTAAAGCGGTTGGAAAATCAAAAAATGCTTCTTTATACGCTGGAACAAATGTTAAAGCATATACTATTGTTTCAATGGCATTATCAGGCGCTTTAGCAGGCGTGTTAGGAATGTTATATTATATGACACAATCAACAGTATTACAATTTACAACTGATGCATTACCAGTTATCGGTTTTGATGCAATTGCTGTTGCATTAGTTGCTTTTACAAATGGGTTTGCTATTTTACTAATTGCTTTATTATGAGGAATTATTAAAACAGCTGCTTTGCAAGCAACGCAATTACCTGATTTTCAAATGTCAAAACAAATAGGACAATTGATTTTCGGAATCATTATTTATATGTCTGCAATTTCTACATTATTTATTTACTTTAAACCGATCTTTTGATTGTGTCGTTGATGAAATATTCAACACAATGTAGAATGAAAGCAAGAATATAATAAATATCAAAAACAAATTAAAAATACGAATAAAATATATCGAATTAAAATGCAAGAATTAAAAAAAGAAGGAACTAAAGAAGAAATTAAAGCATATCGGAATGAAATTAATGATCAATTAACGTTATATGCTGGGAAAATTACCACTTTAAAAACAGAAATTCGTTTTTTTGAAAATTTAAAATATAAGGAAGCAACAAAAATTGGGCAACGTGGTCTTAAAACAAAATATAAATTAACAACATTTATTGCCCTTGGTTCCGCATTAGACCATTTTGTACAAGTGAAAAATGAATATTTATTAAAAAAACAAGAAATTAGTTTTTTAAAAAATAATTATTATCAAACCGTATGAAAAGTAAAA
Organism: Spiroplasma sp. hy2; assembly: GCF_044714365.1. NCBI lineage: Bacteria > Bacillati > Mycoplasmatota > Mollicutes > Entomoplasmatales > Spiroplasmataceae > Spiroplasma > Spiroplasma sp. hy2. The sequence goes on along the minus strand of NZ_RXFZ02000005.1, from coordinate 1,682 downwards.
GGGCAAGCAAAACAAGAATTATCACAGTTTTATAATTTGCCGAAAAAAGAATTATATGCTAAATTATCACATTTACAGTCGCAATATGGTGATTTAGTTCTAAAGCAAGAGGAAGCTATTAAAAAATTACGTGAAAGTTATTATCCTATTTTTAATCAAATTCAACAAAAATATGGAAATGATTTTAAAAGATTGCAAAAAGAAGAAGCACTGATTACTAAAAAATTAAATCAAGAAATTAAAGCATTAAAACGCCAACAACGTCATGAAATGTATCAATTTAAAATAGCAAATTATCAAAGTAAGAAAAAAATTAAACGGGAATTAAGAATAATTAATCGTCAAGTAAAAGCAGATGTTAAGATTCAACAGGAAGTGGCTGTGTTAAAACAAAATTTAAAACTGCAATTAAAAGAGATGAAACAACAATTTAATCTTGAATATCAAGCTATGCGCAAAAAACATAAAAGAGAGATGCCACAGTGGAAAAAGGAATTAAATCAAAAATTAAAACATATTCGAAAATTTGTTTCAGAAGATAATAAAATTTTAAAAGCAGAATATCATCGTCAAAATGCCGCTTATCAAATGCAAAAAGGAGGAAAAAAATAATGGAAGCAGTTTCACAATTATTTGCTAATGGTTCAATTCTTTTTGCAGTATTGTTAATTGCGGCAATGGCTGGTTTGTATTCAGAACGCGCAGGAGTTGTTAATATTGCTATTGATGGAATGATGATCATTGGTGCGTTAGTTTATGCATTACTTGGTAAAGTATTATCACAATATGGTAATGGAATGCAAATTATTGCTTTATTAATTGCCACAATTTGTGGTGGGACTTTTGCCTTATTACATGGTTTTGCTTCAATTACTTTAAAAGCACAACAAGTAATTTCTGGAACAGCGTTAAATTTATTAGCAACTGGAATCGGATTATTTTTTGTAAGCATTCCATCCTTAGCGGCTGGAAATATGATTCAAACAGGTTTTAATACAATTGGGGTTGATTCATATCAAATTATTAATATTTTCTTAATTATTGCAATTGTTTTAGCAGGTTTTACCTTTATTTTCTTTAGATTTACAAAAACAGGACTACGCTATGTTGGATGTGGTGAGAATCCTAATGCAGTTGATGCAGCTGGAATTAATGTAATTAAAACAAGATATAAGGCAGTTATTATTTCTGGATGCTTAGCAGGCCTAGCAGGGGCAATGTTCACTCATTATGTTTCTGGGCAATTTCGTGGTGACGTCCAAGGACAAGGATATATTGCCTTGGCAATTATGATTTTTGGGCAATGACGAATTCAATATATTACATTGGGAGCAGTCTTATTCAGCTTTTTAATTGCTTTAGCAGGAACATTATGACGTTTTGCGGGTTGAAATATTGCTGATCCATCAAATCAGTTATTAAAAATTTTACCATTTGTCTTTGCATTAATAACAATGATTATTTTCTCAAAATATTCAAAAGTACCAAAAGCATCCGGAATTCCATTTGATAAGTCATTACGATAAAAACAACCGATATCGGTTGTTTTTATTTACATTTTCTTATTTTTTTCTATAATAGACTTCTTGCATAACCTAGTTATTTTAAAATTCCTATAAAATATATTTAAAATAGAAATTATAGGAATCTAAAATTATGAAATTTGATAAATTTGATTTWAT
>NZ_RXFZ02000004.1:0-15556 GCF_044714365.1 Spiroplasma sp. hy2 | reverse complement strand
ATTAAATTTTTAAATAAAAGACATAATTAATTAAAATTATAATTTGCTATTAGTATCTTTTTAAAAATATTTACAATTATTTTAATAGGTTATGCAAGAAGTCTAATTATTGGATAATCAAGAATTAGTATTAAGATTACAAAATGTTGTAATTCTAATTTTAAAACCATTTGAAATTGAAAAAAATGAATTTTTAACGAAAGAAACACTAATTAGTAAGCAATTGCTTGCAATTAATGAACATCGTGCTAAATATTTGAAGCAATATAACAAATTATTTCTTCAAACAAATAATTAATTTATATAGTACAATATAAGTAGTTTAAACTAAACAAGGAAGGAAGTTATGAAACCAGAATTAAAAGAATTATTATTAGAAATTAAAACTAAAATTAATGATGATAAACTTTTTCGTGATTTTATTGGCGAAGTTCTAAATGAAGCTAATTACAATAATTATTATGAACAATCAGTTGATGATGAAGAAATTGCAGAGCAATTAGTTGAAATCTATTTTATTGAAAATTATAGTAGTGATGAAGAAGTTTCAGATCTAAAAGAAAAAATCATGAAAATTTTATTCTTTTTAGAAGGACAAGAAGAATTAATTAAAGAATATGCTTATTTTGTTGAAACCAAAGTAAGTCAAATTGTGACAGAACTTAACTAATTTTATTAATCTGTGACAGTTAATGTTAGATTTTTTAAACTTAGATTTAATCATTTGTACATATTAAAAATTTACAATTTTCTTTTTTAAAAATAAGATTATTTTATGATGCTAATTTACAAAAAACTAATTAAGAGGGTGAGAGAATGGGAAAAGATTGAATCGTTGTTAAAGGCGCTCGAGAGAATAATTTAAAGAATATTGATGTTAAGGTACCTAAAGATAAATTAGTTGTTTTTACTGGTTTATCAGGAAGTGGAAAATCATCATTAGCTTTTAATACCATTTATGCAGAAGGAAGACGCCGTTATATTGAAAGTCTATCAAGTTATGCTCGCCAATTTTTAGGTGGAAATGAAAAACCTGATGTTGATGCAATTGAAGGTTTGTCACCAGCGATTTCTATTGATCAAAAAACAACTAGCCATAATCCTCGCAGTACTGTTGGAACAGTTACTGAAATTTATGATTATTTACGTTTATTATATGCTCGCGTTGGGACACCATATTGTATTAATGGTCATGGGGTTATTAAATCAGTAACAGTTAAAGAAATAATAAATAATTTAAAACAACTTTTAACAGAAGGTGAAAAATTTAATATTTTGTCGCCAGTAGTTCGTGATAAGAAAGGTAGTTTTAAAGATTTATTTGCACGTTTAAAACAAGAAAGTTTTATTCGTGTCAAGGTTAATGATGAAATCAAAACTTTAGATGAAGAAATTGAATTAGATAAAAATAAACGACAAAATATTGATATTATTATTGACCGCTTGGTTTATAAAGAATCAGCAGATTTATTAAGTCGAATTCATGATGCAATTGAAGTAGCGTTAAAATATGGTAATGCATTAGTAAAAATTGATTTTGCTGATCAAAAAAAGGAAATGCTTTTTTCAACTAATTATTCATGTAGTATTTGTGGTTTTGTTATTCCGGAATTAGAACCACGATTATTTTCATTTAATTCACCCTCAGGAGCTTGTAGTGAATGTAAAGGATTGGGAGTAAAATTAGAAGTTGATGAAGATTTATTGATACCTAATCGGTCATTATCAATTTTACAAGGGGCAATTATTTATTTAAAAAATATTGTTAATACAACAAATATTGAATGGCAAAAGTTTAAAGTTTTAGCTAATCATTATCATATTGTGTTAGAACAACCCGTCAGTGATTTGACAAAAGAGCAACTAGAATATTTGATTCGTGGTAGTGATGAACCAATTGAATATAATTTAAAAACAGCTAGTGGGAACATTATGCGGGGATATGATTATATTGAAGGAATTGGGCAGTTAATTGAACGTCGCTATACGGAAACATCAAGTGAATCACAACGTGAATATTATAAACAATTTATGACAGACAAAAAATGTGGAACTTGTTTAGGAAAGCGATTAAATGAAATTCCTTTATCAGTTAAGATTAATAATATTAGTATTTCTGAATTTACTGATTTATCTGTTGAAGATGAATTAAAAGAAGTTTTGAATTTAAAATTAACAGAATCACAACAAGAAATTGCACGATTAATTATTAATGAATTAGTTAATCGTTTGGATTTTTTAAGTCGTGTTGGATTAGGTTATTTAATGTTATCACGTAATGCTTCAACATTATCAGGTGGAGAAGCTCAACGAATTCGATTAGCAACGCAAATTGGTAGTCAATTAACAGGGGTTTTGTATGTTCTTGATGAACCTTCAATTGGATTACACCAACGAGATAATGATAAATTAATTGAAACATTAAAAAGTTTACGTGATTTAGGAAATACTTTAATTGTTGTTGAGCACGATGAAGATACGATTCGTGCTAGTGATTATATTATTGACATTGGTCCACGTGCAGGAATTAATGGGGGGCAAGTTGTTGCTACGGGAAGTATTGATGATATTCAACAAAACCCAAATTCAATTACTGGTAAATATTTAACTGGTGAATTAGCAATTGATGTGCCAAAAAAACGGCGTGGTGGTAATGGATTAGTATTAGAAATTAAAGGAGCACGAGAAAACAATTTAAAAAATATTAATGTTACAATTCCTTTAAATAAATTTGTTTGTTTAACAGGTGTTTCAGGAAGTGGTAAATCAACTTTAATGAATGAAATTTTATGAAAGGGTATTAAGAAAAATTTAGGGTTAGCAACTGAACGACCAGGGGCACATGATAAAATCGTTGGGATTGATAACATTGATAAAATAATTAATATTTCCCAAGATCCAATTGGGAAAACACCACGGAGTAATCCAGCAACTTATACATCAGTTTTTGATGATATTCGTGATTTATTTGCCGATACAAATGAAGCTAAAGCACGAGGGTATTTGAAGGGTCGTTTTTCGTTTAATGTGCCAGGTGGACGTTGTGAACATTGTCAAGGTGATGGAATTATTAAGATTTCAATGCACTTTCTACCAACGGTTTATGTTTCTTGTGAAGTTTGTGAAGGGAAACGTTATAATGATGAAACATTATTAGTTAAATTCAAAGATAAAAATATTTATGATGTTTTAGAAATGACAGTTGACCAAGCTTGTGATTTTTTTGCGGCACAACCAAAAATTAGTCAGAAGTTAGGAACAATGCAAGAGGTTGGGTTAGGTTATATTAAATTAGGTCAATCAGCAACAGAATTGTCTGGTGGAGAAGCCCAACGGGTTAAGTTATCAACCTTCTTGTTAAAACGGACAACGGGAAAAACTTTATTTTTATTAGATGAACCAACAACGGGATTACATGTTGATGATGTTAAAAGATTGTTAGTAGTTTTGAATAAAATTGTTGATAATGGTGATACTGTTATTACGATTGAACATAATTTAGATGTTATTAAAATGGCTGATTATATTATTGATTTAGGACCAGAAGGTGGCATTGGTGGTGGTATGATTGTTGCAACAGGAATACCAGAACAACTTGTTTTAAAAAGTGGCACTAGTTATACAGCGCAATATTTAAAACCTTTATTAAAGTAAGAGGTTACAATGGATGTTAAAAAACAACTTTTTAAGGCAACGTTTTTTCAAAAAAAATATAATTTGGCAAAATTATTAACAGAAAAATATGCGGATGCACAAAATAAAATTAAAGTAATTAATGTTGTTGGTACAAACGGAAAGGGATCAGTTTCAAATTACTTACACCGCCAGTTAATGTTAAATTATCAACGGGTAGGTCTTTTTACATCACCAGCATTTTCAAAACATAATGAACGAATTAAAATTAATATCAAGATGATTAGTGATAGTGATTTAAAACGAATTATCAAAGAAATTAAAGAAGAAATTAAAACTTATCAATTAACTTTTTTTGAAATTTGAGTTTTAATTTGTATTAAATATTTTTTAGAGCAAAAAATTGATATTGCAATTATTGAAGCTGGAATTGGTGGTTGTTTAGATGCAACGAATGTTTTTAATAATCAATTAGCTGTTTTATTAACTTCAATTGATTATGAACATACTGAGATATTAGGCAATACTTTGGATAGTATTATTCAAAATAAAGTTGGAGTTGCAAAAAACAATTGTCAACTTTTTATTAGTGCTAGTTGTAAAAAACATTTTAATTTAATTGCAAAATATTATAATTCGAATAATATTATTACAAGCGAAGTTTACTCACAAGCAATTAATTATTACCAAGAATTTAATGTTGGCTTAGTTATTAAGTTTTTAAAAATTTTTAAGTTTAAAATTAATTATGAGCTTTTTAAAGTGAACCCAGTCTTAGGGCGTTTTACCCAACTAAGTAAAAATCCGTATTTTATTATTGATGGAGCACATAATCCAGAAGGAATTCGTGCCTGTATTTATACTTTTGAAATGTTACATAATTTGAATCGAAATGAATTATTAGTATTATATGCTTCTTCACAAAAAAAAGATTATATGCAAAATTTAACTTTATTGAAGGAACATTTTGACAATAATTTATATATTACGGAATTTCAGCATCCAATGTCATGAGACATTAATAATATTAAGATGCAGAACAAAGTTAAAAATTGAAAAAAAATATTATTACAAAATAAAACAAAAAATATTTTAGTTTGTGGGTCGCTATATTTTATTCCGTTGGTTTATCAGTTTTATTTAGAGAGGGTGTAAAATATGCTATATATATTAACAAATATTGGTGCTTGTTTAGGGAATGCTATTTTATTTTATCTTGGGGTATTATTAGATTATAAAAATTGAAAAAAAATTAGTATTTTAACAATTACAATTATAAGTTTATTAATTGCATTATCTGTTATTTTAACAAATATCATTAGTTATACTATTCCGTTCCCATTTATGGGAGGAGGAGTAATTCAATTAGCATTAGGTAACTTTTTAATTTTTGTGATTGGAATGTTATTTGGACCATTTTTGGGTGTATTGAGTGGTCTTGCTACTGATGCTTTAGGGGATTTGATAAATATTGGTGGAACATATCATAGTGGTTTTTCCTTTAATCTTGCTTTATATGGTTTTTTAGGAAGTATGGTTTTTTTATTTAAAACTGATAAATTTTGAATATTAAAAACAATTATCTTATATGCAATAGGGTTTGCTTTAATTTCATTTGCATTTAATGTTTTATGATTATATGCAATCGGTCTAAAACAAGTTCTTTTCCCAATGGCTTTTGTTATTAAAGCAATTAAGTTTCCAATTCAATTAGCAATTTATTTACCAATGGTTATTTCAAGTTTTACTATTTTATATAAATTAATTACTTCACGTCATAATCTTGCTTTATGATGCACCCAAAAAGAATTATTAGTTTTAACACCAATTAAATTTAAAAAACAGAAAAGATATAATAGTTAAAAGTTGTTTATATGTGGAAAAGTTTTAAAAACTTAATAATTATAACTGTTTTATTTAAAAAAGATTGTGGATAAGTCAGCTAATAGCATTATTTTAACAAATTATATTTACTTATTAATTGTTCATTGTAATATTATTAATGATTAAACAAAGAGGAACGGGAAAATGATGGAAAAAGAAACTACTTATTTAATTAAACAAGAGTATCAATTGTCAGATGATGAACGTATGTTACTTTTATGTTTATATCGACCAATTATTGGCGATAAAGCACATATGTTATATATTGCCTTAACAGCACAAGATTTCATCTTAGAATTAAATACTAAATATCATTTAGACAATCTTTTAACATTATTACAAATATCATATGATGAATTTTTAGTAGCAAAAAGTAAATTAGAAACAATTGGTTTATTAAAGAATTTAAAACGTGAAAAAGGAAAGCACTATATTTTAAAACCACAATTACCAATTTCCGCAATTGCTTTTTTTGAAAATCAAATTTTAAGAAATTATTTATTGAATATTGTAGGAGAAAAATCTTTTGCAATTATTAAAGCTAAATTTATTGTTAATCAGCAAGAGGGTAAACAGAAGCATAATGATTTATCTGGTCAATTAAGTGATGAAACAATGACATTTGATTTTGTTTATATTGATAAATACTTAGCATCAAAAAATGCAAATCATAAATTATATTTACCATATCGTGAAAAAATTATCCAGTTAGCAAATTATTACAATGTTTTAACAAATAATCTTGCTATTTTTATTTATAAAAGTATTGAGTTAACTGCCAAAGAACGAATTTTTAATTATGAAACATTTCAACATTTACTATCTGATTTTCATCAAAAAACAATATTAAAGAAACAACTTAATGGAGAACAATTAAATTTAATTGTTAATAATGAAAATGTTATTAAGCCAACTAACATGTTAGAAGCAAAAATTAATGAAATGGTTTCAATTGATCCAATTCAATATTTAACTTTACTACGAGAAAATAAGAAGCCAACACCAATTGAAATTGAATTAATTCGCGATTTAATTATTAATTATTCATTAACACCAGGGGTAGTTAATTGTTTAATTGAATATGTTTGATTTAAAAATGCTCATCGAATTGAAAGAAAGTATTGTGAAAAAATTGCAAACACTTTTCATCAATTACAAATTAATACTGTTGATAAAGCGATGGAGCATTTACGTGGTGCTTATGCAAAAACACAAAAAAGTAAAGTTACAAAAGATGCTATTAAAGCAAAAACATATCAATGGAAAGAAAAAATAGTTAAACATAATATGGCTGAATTAGAATATAATAAAATTTATGAACAAAAACGACAAGAACAAGGAATTAAAAAAGTTGATCTTACACAATTATTAGATGATTTAAAAAATTTATAATAGTAAAAATGAAAGAGAGATGGGGGCAATGTCAAAACTAAATTTATTAAAACAACTTCAAAACAATGCAGAGTTAATACTTAATTTACAAGAAATTGCGTTTGATATTAATAATTATCAACAGTTTGAGACGCTCTTTCAAGAATATTTAAAAAATTATCATCAATGTGAAAAAACATCATCTTTATCTTTATGCCAACAATCCTTTAAAGGTTACAAATATTATATTAAAAAAGAAAATAATAATTTGTTTTTAACACGAGTTGAATGTAATCATACAATAGCTATTAAAGAAAAAAATAAAGTTAAAAATAATTATCTTTATTATGACTTTAGTGATGAATTATTAAAATTACGATTAAATGATATTAAAAAAGATGAAAATTTTAATAATATGCATCTTATTATTGGCGAAATGGTTAAATTTGTTAAAGGTCAACGAAAAAAAGGTTTATATATTCATGGTCAGCCAGGAGTTGGTAAAACTTATTTATTAATTCGCTTAGCTAATGTGTTAGCAAATAATAATCGTAAAGTTGCTTTTATTTCAGTAATTAATTTAATTAATCGAGTAAAGGAATCATTTAATTTTTTTAATAGTGAATCATCATTAGTAGAAATTTTATTAGGAGCGGATGTTTTATTTTTAGATGATATTGGCGGAGAAACAGTTTCTCCATGAGTTCGTGATGATTTATTATTTCGTATTCTAAATGACCGTATTAGTCGTCGACTGCCAACTTTTTTTTCATCAAATTTTACAACAACAGCTTTAACAACGATTTATGCAAATGTTAAAACTGAAATTAATGATAAAGAAATTAATAAAGTAAAAGCATTAAGAATTGTTGATCGGATTCGGGGGTTAGCAACCGAATTAGAATTGTTGGGAAATAGCAGGAGAACTGATGAGGATTATGTGGAAAAGTTAACAGGCTAGGAATGTTGTCTGTTGGGGGTGCTTGCTACAAATCGTACAATTGCGTTAAAACCAGAAATTTTGTTAATGGATGAACCAACAAGTGCATTAGATCCAATTGCAACTGCTAAAGTTGAAGAGTTAATTTTGGATTTAAAAAAGAATTTTACAATTATTATTGTAACGCACTCTTTACAACAAGCGGCACGAATTTCTGATTATACTGCATTTTTTTGAATGGGACAGTTAATAGAATATAATAAAACAGCATTATTGTTTTCTCATTATCGTGAATCAAAAATAGAAGATTATACTACAGGTCGTTTTGGTTAAAAAGATTAAATTTATTATTTGGTTCTATTTTGCTGATAAAGTAACCTTTAATTTGGATATTTGCTAATTTTCTTGCAAATTGACTCTATAGGTTGTAAAATATATAGTAAGTATGCAATATTTTTATTGCAGACTAAGAAGGTATTAAATATATGTAGAGGAGAAAAAGTAGATGACAAAAATTGCAATTAACGGGTTTGGACGTATTGGCCGTTTAGTTTTTAGAAGATTATTTGACGAAAAAAATGTTGAAATTGTCGCAATTAACGATTTAACTGCGGCAAAAACTTTAGCAACATTATTAGAACTTGATTCAGCCCAAGGAGGATGAAAAAGAGGAAAAATTTCTTCAGAAGAAGGCGTTATTATTGTTGATGGGAAAAAAATAAATGTTTATGCCAAAAAAGATCCTGCTGAGTTACCATGAGGTAAATTAGGCATTGATATTATTGTTGAATCAACAGGATTCTTTGCTGATCGTGCTGGTGCTTCAAAGCACCTTACAGCGGGAGCAAAAAAAGTTTTAATCTCAGCTCCAGCGAAAGGAACCGATGTTAAAACAATTGTTTATAATGTAAACCATAAAGAAATTAAAAAAGAAGATACTATTATTTCAGGGGCAAGTTGTACAACTAACTGTTTAGCACCAATGGCAAAAGTATTAGACGAAGAATTTGGAATTGAAAAAGGATATATGACAACTGTTCATGCGGTAACAAATGATCAAAGATTGTTGGACTTAGCACATGATGATTTAAGAAGAGCACGTGCTGCTTTTTCAAATATTGTTCCAACTAAAACGGGAGCAGCAGCAGCAGTTGCATTAGTATTACCACAATTGGAAGGTCGATTTGATGGAATGGCTTTACGTGTTCCAACTATTACTAGTTCAATTGTTGACTTAGCAGTTGAATTAAAAAAAACAACAACAGTTGAAGAAATTAATAATGCAATGAAAGCAGCAGCTTCAGAAACTTTTTGTTATAATACACAACCAATTGTTTCATCAGATATTATTGGTGAAACACACGGATCAATTTTTGATGCAACATTAACAAAAATTATTGAACGTGATGGTAAACAATTAGTTAAAGTATATGCATGATATGATAATGAAATGTCATATGTATCACAAATGGTACGTACATTATTATACTTTGCAACAGTCTAATTAAAATATACAAAACACTAAAAAATATTTTAGTGTTTTTTTATTTTTCTAAAAAAAGATATTTCTTATGCTATGATATTTATATAAGAATTACTCTTATAAAAATAATCTAACAAACTATAGTTAATATCCGTTTGTTTATTTACTATTGATAATGGAGGCAATTAAAGCAATTAAGGAGAGCAGAAAATGAAAAATCCTATTTTAGAAAAGCATTTTAGTAATATTCGTGATCAACTAAAATTAGTTTTAAATACAGAAAAAATTCATGACTCAACAAACCCAATCCAATTATTATATGATAATGTTCTTTTAATTCGGAACAATGGACGCGTTATTACCGATGAGGATTTTACATATCGTTTAGAATTAGCCTTGGCAGATACTTATAAAACACTATCATTACGAATTGATTCATTATTACAAAATGCTAAAACATTAGCTTTTAGTTATTTTAAAGAAAAATTAGATATTAAAGAATGACGCGATGATTTATATGCTGATGCTGTTGAAATATTAAATGAAAAATATGCTGATAAACTAATGCAAATAGATTTTATTTATATTCCTTATCAGATGACAGAAATGTTAAATGAAGGTTTACGCAATATTTCTTCACGAAAATTACATGAAGTAACAGCATAAAAATAAGTTTTATTTATGAATAAATAGTTATGGAAATAACTATTTTATTTTAGTAATTTTCAATGACCTTAATTGTCTTTAAAAAACCCTTATTTTATTGGCAAAAATGCGATATAATTTATATTGTTAAAATGTATAACAATGAGAGGGATATATTATGAGTCAAAACAAGAAATTATTTTATGTTACAACCCCAATTTATTATCCAAGTGCGCAATTACATATTGGACATGCATATACTACTACATTAGCGGATATTATTAATCGTTATAAAAAAATGGCTGGTTATGAAACTTTCTTTTTAACAGGCAGCGATGAACATGGTGAAAAAATTGAAAAGAAAGCAAAAGCAGCAGGGGTAACACCATATCAATTTACAACAATGATTGTTGATAATTTTAAATTATTATGAAATAAATTAGGAATTGAATATTCAAAGTTTATTCGTACTACTGATAAAGAGCACGAAGTTGGAGTCCAAAAAATTTTTAGTAAATTATATAATAATGGAGATATTTACTTAGGAGAATATGAAGGTTTATATTGTGTTAGTTGTGAAGAATTTTTAACTGAAGCACAAATTGATAAAGTAACAAACCAGTGCTTAGTTTGTGGTAATAAACCAAAAAAAGTAAAGGAAGAAACATATTTCTTTAAAGTCTCAAAATATAGTCAATTTTTAATTAATTATTATAATAATCATCAGGGTTTTATTGAACCAGAACCAAGAAAAAATGAAATGTTAAATAATTTTATTTTACCAGGCTTAACTGATTTATCTGTTACTAGAACAACTTTTTCCTGAGGAATTAAAACCTTAGAAAATGATAAACACATTATTTATGTTTGAATTGATGCATTATCAAATTATTTAACAGCATTAGGTTATTTATCAAATGATGAAACATTATTTAATAAATTTTGAAATAATGAAGATGTTGAGATTTTGCAACTATTAGGAAAAGAAATCGCTCGTTTTCACACGATTTATTGGCCAAGTATGCTAGAAAGTTTAGGGTTACGTCAGCCTAATAAACTTTTATCGCATGGTTGAATTTTATTTAAAGATACTAAAATGAGTAAATCAATTGGAAATGTTGTTGATCCATTATATTTAATTGATAAATATGGTCGAGATACATTACGGTTTTATTTAGGATATGAAATTCCAACTGAAAATGATGGTAAATTTTCTTATGAAATGTTTTTAGAATCATATAATGTTCATTTAGTTAATAATATAGGGAACTTGGTATCACGAGTAAGTAATATGATTAGTAAATATTTTAATGGTCAGTTAGTAAAACAACAACAATTGGATAATGTGCTAATTGAAAGTTGTATCCAAGCGGTGCAGAATTATCAGCAGGCAATGGATGCTTATCAAATTTCAGCAGGACTAAACATTATTTTGGAATTATGTAATAAGGCGAATAAATATATTGAAGAAAATAAACCTTGAGAGTTAGAAAAAAACGAAAAGATGGAGCAATTATATGAAACTTTAGCAAGTTTAGCTTATACTATTATTGTTAGTGCTTTTTTATTGCAGCCAGTTTTAGTTGATAATGCGCAAAAAATTGCCGATTATTTTAATGTTAATTTAACTGATTTAACATTTGAAACAATTTTAACGCAAGAAATCATTTATAATAAAACAATAGAAAAAAAAGAAAACTTATTTAATCGTGTTAATGTAGAACAAGAATTAAAACAAATTGAAGCAGAATTAAATTAATAAAACTAGTAAAGGAGGGAGTTTAATGAAAAAATATGATGTAATTGTAATTGGTGCTGGTCATGCTGGCGTCGAAGCAAGTTTAGCTGCAGCAAGAATGAAAAAAAAGACATTATTAGTTACTTTGCATAAAGATAAAATTGCATTAATGCCATGTAATCCCTCAATTGGTGGTCCAGCTAAAGGGATTGTTGTTCGTGAAATTGATGCCATTGGTGGTGAAATGGCAAAAGCAGCTGATGCAACAGCTTTACAAATGAAATTATTAAATTCTTCACGTGGTCCTGCTGTATGAGCATTACGCGCTCAATCAGATAAGATTGAATATGCAAAATATATGCAAAAAGTAATTGAAAAGCAAGATAATTTAGATTTATATGAAGGAGTAGTTCAATCTTTATTGGTTGATGATAACAATAATTGCTATGGAGTAATGTTAAAAGATCAAACACAATTTTTTGCAAAAAAAGTTATTTTAACAACAGGAACATATATGCAATCTTTAGTGTTACAAGGAATGACAAAAAAAGCAGAAGGACCTGATGGCGACATTACAACAGCAGGATTATCAACCCAGTTAAAACATTTAGGGTTTGAGTTATTTCGTTTAAAAACTGGTACACCAGCACGTGTTCTTAATACTTCAATTGATTATAGTAAAGCACAACCAGAACCAGGGAGTGATTTGCAACTAGCTTTTTCTTATTCAACAAAAACCTTTACACCATTACAAGAGCAAGAATTATGTTGATTAATTCATTCAACACCAAAAACACATAATATTGTGCAAAAAAAATTAACAGCATCACCAATGTATTCTGGAAATGTAAAAGGAACAGGGCCACGTTATTGCCCAAGTTTTGAAGATAAAATTGTGCGGTTTGCTGATAAACCACGTCATCAAATTTTCTTAGAGCCAGAATCAAAGAGTTTAAATACAATTTATGTGCAAGGATTTTCAACTTCAATGCCAATTGATGTACAAGAAAAGATGCTACGTTCCTTGCCAGGATTTGAAAATGTTGAAGTTTTAAAATGAGCTTATGCAATTGAATATGATGCAATTGTACCAACACAATTAAAACATACGTTAGAAACAAAAAAAATTAAAAATTTATATACGGCGGGTCAAATTAATGGAACAAGTGGCTATGAAGAAGCTGCTTGCCAAGGTTTAATGGCTGGAATTAATGCTGTTTTAAGTATTGACCAAAAAGAACCTTTCATTTTACGTCGTGACCAAGCTTATATTGGAGTGTTAATTGATGATCTAATTACAAAAGGGACAGAAGAGCCTTACCGTTTATTAACTTCTCGTGCTGAATATCGTTTATTATTGCGCAATGATAATGCTGAAGAACGATTAAAAAATTATGCTTATCAATTTGGTTTAATTGATCAAAAAAGTTGAATTGAATATCAAAATAATGTGCAAAGTTATAATGAAATAATGCAATTGTTAAAAGAAACTTATTTTACGGCAAAATCACCATTAATTCAAAAACTAACTAAACTAGGTGTTGTCAACATTACAGAACGCATTTCTGGTTATAATTTATTAAAACGACCAAATATTGAGTTAAAATATTTAGAGGAGGAGTTACCACCGTTAAATAATTTAAAATCATTTTTAAAACAAAATTTATTAATTAATATTCGTTTTGAAGGATATATTAAAAAAGAACAAGAAATTGCTTTAAAAACAATTAAGTTGGAAAATAAATTAATTCCAGTTAATTTGAATTATGATTTGGTAGATAACTTGGCACTTGAAGCACGAGAAAAATTTAAAAAGATTAGACCAATTTCAATTGGTCAAGCGAATCGAATTTCAGGAATTAATCCAGCTGATATTCAAATGCTGTTATTTCATTTAAAAAAATGGAATTGGATGCAAATAGATAAGAGGGTGAAGTATGAAATTATATAATACTTTGACTCGTAATTTTACAGATTATAGTCAAACAAAAAAAATTAATATTTATGGTTGTGGACCAACTGTCTATAATTACATTCATATCGGTAATGCCCGTGCAATTATTACTGTTGATTTATTAGTTAGTTTTTTACAATTTCAACATATTGAGGTTAATTATATTCAAAATTACACGGATATTGATGATAAGATTATTGCTAAAGCAGCAACAGAACATAAAACTGAACAAGAAATTGCAGAATTTTATATTAAAGCTTTTGAAGAAGATGTTTTTAATTTAAATGTTAGAACACCAGCAAAGCGAGTACGAGTAACAGACCATGTTAAAGATATTATTACTTTTATTCAAAAATTAGTTAAACTTAATGCTGCATATGAAGTTAATGGTAGTGTATATTTTGATATTGCAAAATATCAAGCACAATATGGACAATTAGCTAATAAAAAAATTTCAGAATTAGAAACTAATATTCGAATTGAACATGATGCTAATAAGCATAGTCAATATGATTTTGCTTTATGAAAGCAAACAACCGAAGGAGTTTCTTTTCCCTTTTATGATCAAACGGGTAAATTATATCAAGGTCGCCCAGGTTGACATACAGAATGTGCTGTCTTAATTGATAAATTTTTTCATAAAGAAACAATTGATATTCATGCTGGCGGAATTGATTTAGTTTTTCCTCATCATGAAAATGAACGAATTCAATTTTTAGCAAAAAATAATAAGGAAATTGCAAACATTTGAATGCATAATGGGCATTTAAATGTTGCTGATAAAAAAATGAGTAAATCATTAAATAATACTATTTTAGTTCGTGATTTTATTAAATTATACGGAGCAAATACATTACGTTATTTGTTATATGCGACTAATTATACACAACCATTAAATGTAACAGAAACTTTAATTATTAGTGCACAAGGTGAAACCGAAAAGATTTTTAAAGTCTTAAAAGCAGTAAATTTATATTTAGCTGAATATAACTTAAATTATAATTTAGCACAACATGGTGACAATGTTAAGAAAGTTCTTGCTGAGTTAGCAAATAATTTAAATAGTCCAAATGTTTTAACTATTATTAGTAAAATGATTAAAATTATTAATACTCAATTACGTGATAAAAAACTTAATTTGCAACTTGCTAGTGATTTTTATAATATTATTTTTAATATTATAAATTTTAATTTTAAGTTACCAGTGATTAGTGGTGAAATTTGTAAATATTTATTAGAATGAATTAAGTCAAAAAATAATAAAGATTTTGTCAAAGCAGATGAGCTTCGTAAGGTTTTAGTAGAAAAAGATATTTTGTAACGGAATGAAACAAAAAGAAATTAATATTATTGGTGCTGGGTTAGCAGGTTGTGAAATTGCTTACCAATTAGCAAAACGTGGTTTAAAAGTAAAATTATATGAAGCAAAAAGATTATTTAAAAATCCAGTTCAAAAATTAGATACATTTGCAGAATTAGTTTGTTCTAATTCTTTTCGTAGTGTTTCAAGAGAAAATGCAATTGGAATTTTAAAAGAAGAATTAAAGTTATTAAATTCTTTCATTTTAAAAACAGCTTATGATGTTCAAGTCCCTGCTGATGATGCACTTAGTGTTGACCGGGAGTTATTTTCACAAAAAGTTACAGCAACTTTAATAAAACACCCTAATATTACCATTATTTATGATGAATTTATTAAAATAWATCTTTAATTTTGTCGAAAACTCTTGATGAAATAAAAAAAATCATCAATATGACAATTTGAAAACTAATTTTGTGTAAGATTATGATTTTGCTTTAAATTTTTTAAACGTTAAAATATAATACCGTTGATTGTTGGTTTGGTGTTAAACCTTTGTGTTGGTATTTTCATTTTCAGAGCTTTAAATAATTTTGAATATTAGTGAA
>NZ_RXFZ02000003.1:0-21534 GCF_044714365.1 Spiroplasma sp. hy2 | reverse complement strand
AATMAAATCAAATTTATCAAATTTCATAATTTTAGATTCCTATAATTTCTATTTTAAATATATTTTATAGGAATTTTAAAATAACTAGGTTATGCAAGAAGTCTATTAAGATTTTAGATATCCTCTCTTCAAATTGGCATTGACATACAACGAGGTCCCCCACGTCCACGTGATAATTCAGCTGAATCAATAACGTGCACTTTAACACCAGCTTGTTTTAAAATTTCAATTGTAATTTGATTTCTTGAATAGGCAATCACTTCACCAGGACAAATTGTAATAACATTTGTCCCATCATTTCATTGTTCTCTTGTCTGTGCAATTGAATCTTCTCCACCACATTTAAAAATTTGAACTGGCTTACCAACTTCTTCTGATAAATAATCTTTAATTGTTTCTTTAATTTCTTTAACTCCATTTTTTGTAATTTCAAAAATTTTAAACTCACCCATTGCTTCAAAAATTAATGGATGTGCGATAAATTTATCATAATCAATATTAGTAAAACAGTATCTAAATGCATAAAAGCAAGATTTTTTGTTTTTAAATCTAATGCAATAACTTTTTCATAACTAACTGAATCATTTTCAATTAGATTTTTTGCTACTATTTTAATAGTTTCCATTGATGTCCTTTGTGAAACACCAATAATTAATGTTTTTGCATTTAAAACTAAAATGTTTCCATCTTCTAAAGTTTCTTTTTCATTACGATCATATCAAAAATTAATTTTTCTTTTAAAACGAGGGTGATGTCTTAAAACAACATCAGAAAATAATGTTTCACGATTTCTAGTAACCGTAAACATTTTATGAATAGTTGCTCCATTTTCAATTGATGCAAATGGATCACGTTGGAATAGAATATTTGGTATTGGATCAACCGCTAGCGGATAATTATCTGTAATTTCTACTCCTAACTCATATTTTGTTACCCCTGCTATCATTTTATTAACAAAAGCTTGATTATCTAATTTGCTTAAATAAGTACGTAACTTACTAATGTATTCTTCTTTTGCACCAGATTCTTTTAAAAACTGTTCTAGTAATTCTTGCCGCATTTTTGAATCAGTGTCTAAAACTTCAGCGACTAATTTTTCAATATACAACACCTCAACACCTAAGTTCCTAAAAGTTTGCGCAAAAAAGTCATGTTCTTTTTGTGCAACTGCTAAATCTGGTGTATCATCAAACAATAATCGTTCCAATAAATCTGGTGATAAATTAGCTAACTTATCACCAGGGCGATGTAACAATACTGTTTTTAATTACCTATTTCTGAATAAACATTAATACCATATTTTTCTGTCATGTTACTTGTCCTCTTTCTCTTTCTACGTCCATTTTTATTAAAATCCTTTAATAAAAATTAAAGATAAACATGCAAAACTAAAAAATGCAAATTGCTGTTAAATACACAGAATACCTATCAAATTGTAATGTCCTTTAATGCCATTTAAATAAATATACTTAAAATTGATTATGCTATCCTTTTATCAAATATATTTAAGCAATACACTTTTCGATATTGCATAAGTAAAAATGCCATTGTTTACTTTTTTTATCCTTATACTTTTATATTATTCTTTTTAATTTTAAAAACAAGTCTTTAAAGTTTTTTATTATTTTTTATCACTAGAAATAAAAAAAACAATAAATTTTTATTGTTTTGCTGTATTAATGATATTTGTTGCAGTTAAGATATTAATTAATAAATCATGTAAGCATTGAATAATTTGAACTAAAGGAACGACTTTATTACGATATTCTGTTGTTTTTTCAGCAATTTCTAATCGTTTTTCCGGACTTAATGCAATGACAAAATTATGATATGCTTGGACCTCTTCAATAATTTTTTCTTTATTAAATTCTGGTAATTTAATTTTTCCATCATTATAATCTTTTTCAATTTGATCAATATTTGCTAATTGTCCTTTTAACTTTTCTTCTTCTTTTTCAGGAGAAAAATCAGTTAACATAATATCACGTTGTAAAAATAAACCTAATTGATTTACTAAATTTCAAATTTCCAAGGCATCATTAGCATTATTAATCTCTTTTAAACATTTATCAAGCGCTGGGTCAAGATCTTTAATCTCATCATCATAAATTTTTGTTAACTCACCAATTTCTACTTTCATCATATTTACAAAAAGTTTATTTAAATCAACCGGACTAGCTTCTTTCGCACTAGTCATAAAATCATTTAAAAATCGTGGCAATGGAATAATTGCGTTAAATAATTTGCTTACTTCAATTAATGTTGTAACTTTTTTCTGATCAATTTCTTCTGGTTTTTTATCTTGTAAATATTCTGCTCTAATATCATCAAATAATGGTTTGATTTCTGTTTTCACAAAATTAAATAAATCTTCAAAATTAGTTTTAAACTTTGCTCCTGCTAAAAAAGCTTCTATTTTTGGATTTTTTTCCGCTGTGTCTTTTGCATAGTCTGTTTCAAAAAGATTAATATATTTTGTTAAATAACTCATCATTCCTTTTTCAACATCTGTTCAGAAATTACTCTGTTCTGTCATTTTTTATCCCTCTATTCTTCTATAATTTTTATGTATTTCAATTTTACCGTAAAATAAGAATTATTTAAACTTAATTTATTTTTTCTTGACTTTCTTTAATTTTCTGGTGGTTAACTAATAAATTATTTAAATTAACAACGAACGTTATTAATAAAGCAATAATGATACTTAACACAATTAAATATAAAAGATAATATTCTAACCGGCGAAAATCTTGAAAAAAATATGGTACATAGTAGTTATTTGCTGGCATACTATAATTTCACAATTTTTCATCAATTGGAGTTAATAATAAAGCGCCCTCCCGAACAGCAATAAAAATAGTATAAAAAATTGGATGAAGATGAAACTTATATAACTTTTGTAAATAAAAATTTTTATAATTAATACATTCTTTTTCTACCACAATGCAAAAATAAATAATGAAAATCGCGGGACACAATCAATGCTGCACTTTTGTACTAATTCAATAAATTGCGAGGCTATGCCAACTGGCAGTAAACTTTTCACCAGTAATGGCACCGATAACTGTCCCAAGTGTAAAAAATAAGAATGTTAACAAGGCAGCAAAGACAATGTATAAAATAAAAAACTGGTTTGTTACAAAATGACAATTTCGTAATTTTGTAAAGTAAATTAATCCTCCGAAGGCAAATAATAAAATTAAAAAATCAGTTTGGACACTTCATCAACTAACAAAATATCATAAATAACTTAATCAATTTAATTGATAATAAATTAAACTATAAAAATAAGTTAAGAGTAAAACAATAATTTCTAAGCTAAAGAGAATGCTACAAAACACTAAGTGTTTAATTCGTTCTGTTTTTTCCATCGTGCTCCTTTTGCTGATGATATTTATTATATAAAACATTTTTACTAATTTTATATTTATTTGCGACAAAATCAATTGCTTGTTTAACGCGATAATTTTGCTTTATAATTAATTGGTCAATTTCGGTAACTAAAATTTCATCTGCAATAACAGGAACTGGAAGATTCCCCGCTCCATCAACAATAAGGACATACTCACCAAAAGCAGCATTTTCTTCTTGTTGCAAAAACAAAAGCACTTCACTTAACTGTCCACGATATCATTGCTCATGAATTTTTGTAATTTCCTTACCAATGGCAATTTTACGCTCACCAAAAACTGATTTAACTATTTTTAATGTTTCTAAAATTCGATGCGGTGCTTCATAAAAAATAATAGGGTATGGAAATGATAGAAGTTGTTCTAACTCATTAATTTTTTTTGTTTTTGCTTTATTTAAAAAACCAAAAAATAAAAAATGGTGCGGATTAAGACCCGAACTAACAATGGCGTTTAAAGCAGCATTAGCACCACTAATCGGAATTACATCATAAGGATAATGTTCCAAAATATGGTTAACAGCATAATAACCTGGATCACTAATCAGTGGATAACCGGCATCACTAATAATTGCAATTGATAAGTTTTGTGCTAAATCATTTAACATTTCTGTTAAGCGTTGCATTTCATTTTCTTTATTTAAAGAAATTAACTGTTTTTTACAATTAAAATAATTTAATAGTTTAATTGTGTTCCGCGTATCTTCACAATAAATTTTTTGAACATCATGTTTAATAACTTCAATTGCTCGTGGTGTCATTTCTTGCAAATTACCAATTGGAGTTGCAATTAAGTAAATTTTCGGATTATTACTTTTAAAACTATATTGTTTAATTTTATTTGCCATTATAAAGACTCATTAATTTATCAAAACTAGTTGCTTTTTCTAAATATTGCACCATAATCTGATAAACTCTTTCTAATAAATCATTATTAATAAGTTCTAACTGACTAGGAGAAAATTTTCCTAGTACTCAGTTTCGGGTTGGGATTTGGACATCTTTACCAATTCCTAAACGAATCCGTAAAAAATTTTCACTACCTAGTTTTTGAATTAAATCTTTAATTCCATTATGACCAGCACTTGAACCATTCTTTTTTAACTTAATAAAATTGAAAGGAATATCTTTATCATCATAAATGACAATAATATCTTCTAATGTTAATTTATAAAATTGTTTAATTTGATAAACTGCAAATCCACTTAGATTCATAAAAGTCTGTGGTTGACAAAAAAGAACTTTCTCGTTGTTAATTGTTGTTTCTCATATTAAAGCATTAAAAGCATTTTTTGGCTTTGCTAAATTAAATTTATCTACCAACTTAGCAATGGCTAAAAAACCAATATTATGTCTTGTATAAGTATATTCATTACCTGGATTCCCCAAACCCACAATTAACTTCATTATCTCGCTCCTTTTTTAATTTAGCACTCGTTGATAAATCTGTTCAATATTTCGTAAAAAATAATTGTTATCAAATAATTTTTCTAATTTTGGTAAGGCTAAATACTTTGCTATATTATTATCAATTAAAACATTTTTAAAATCAAGTTGCTGTTGTTGTGCGATTAAAGTACATTTTTGAATAAAATCATAAACTTCTTCTCGTGAATAATTAGTTTCTTTCAAAATATTTGTTAAAACAACTTGACTAAAATAAATTTGATTGGCTTGTTGTAAATGTTCAATAATTTTATCCGGACTAACAACCAAATTATTAATAACACTGATCATTCGTTTCAATAAATAAACTACTAAATGATATGTATCGGGAATAATAATTCGTTCATTACTACTATGGGAAATATCACGTTCATGTCATAATAAGTTATTTCCAAATGTAACATTCATATTACTACGCACTAAACGAGCTAAGCCAGCAATATTTTCCGCACTAATTGGATTTTTTTTATGCGGCATTGAAGATGAACCTTTTTGACTTTTGCTAAATCCTTCCGCAATTTCAGCCACTTCTGAACGTTGGAAATGGCGAAATTCAAGCACCATTTTTTCTAACAAACTAGCAATTTGACTAAAACTTGTAAATAATGCAATATGATAATCACGTGATGTTACTTGCGTTGTAATTGGGTCAAGGTTTAGCCCTAATTGTTTTGCCACATATTCTTCAACTTGAACTTCAACATGCGCAAAATTACCAACTGAACCTGATATTTTTGCAACAGCAATTGCTGAGCCTGCAGCATCAAACCGCCTAATATTACGCTCTAATTCAGCATATCAAAGTAAAAATTTTAATCCTAATGAGGTTGGTTCGGCGAACATTCCATGGGTACGACCCATAATTAATTGATTTTTATAAGTAAGAGCTTTTTCTTTTAACGCTTCTTTTAATTCAAGCATATATTTTTTAACAATATAGTTTGATTCTTTAATCAAATAATTTTGACTAGTATCAACAATATCAGTTGATGTTAAACCATAATGAATTCATTTTTTTTCTGGTCCCAATGTTTCTGATAACATTCGAGTAAAAGCAACAACATCATGCTTTGTTTCAGCTTCCAGTTCTAACATTCGTGGTAAGTTTACTGTTAAATTAGTTTTAATTTTTTTAATATCTGTTGTGGGGATTAATCCTAATTGTGCCCATCCTTCACAAACCAATAATTCTACTTTTGCTCAGGTATTATATTTATTTTCATCACTTCAAATTTTTCCAATCTCTGGAACAAAATAACGTTCAATCATTAAAAAATCTCCTTATTCATTAAAATAGTTTGTTCACGGTCAGGACCAACAGAAAATAAACTAATTGGAACACCAACGATTTCTTCTAACTTCATTAAATATTGTTGAGCATTATGTGGTAAATTTTCAAATGTTGTAACATTACTAATGTCCTCATCTCAGCCTGGCATTGTTATTAAAATTGGTTTACACATCTCATATTCTTTAATTGTACTTGGAACATAATCAATTTGTTGTTCTTGATATTCATAGCCAATACAAATTTTTAATTCCTTAATAGTAGTTAAAACATCTAATAACATAATTGCCATACTAGTATAACCACTAATTCGCAGCGAATGTTTCATTAAAATACCATCAAATCATCCAATTCGACGCGCACGCCCCGATACAGTCCCATATTCACGTCCTGTTTCACGAATATATGTTTCAACTTCGCCAAAAATTTCTGATGGAAATGGCCCGGTTCCAACACGAGTATTATATGCTTTAACAATTCCTAAAACATTGTTAATATAACGCGGTGCAATCCCAACACCAACCGGAATTGAAGCTGCTGTTGGATTTGATGACGTAACAAAAGGATAAGTACCATGATCTAAGTCTAACATTACTCCTTGTGCGCCTTCAAACAAAACTTTTTGATGCGTATGAATTGCATTATCAACTAAAATTGAAGTATCAGTTACTAGTGTTTTAATTTGTTGAAATAATGCCAAATATTCTTTTCAAATTAATTTTGGGTCAAATCCTTCACTATTAAAAACTTTTGTTAAAACTTCATTTTTAAATTTTAAATTATTTTCTAATTTTTGTAAAAATCCTTTTTCATCAAATAAATCACCTAATCTAATCCCAATTCGTTCTGCTTTATCTTGATAACAAGGACCAATTCCTTTTTTTGTTGTTCCAATTGAATCTTTTTGGCGATACTCTTCTTGCAATTCATCAATTTTCATATGATATGGAAAAATTAAATGGGCACGATCACTAATTCGTAAATTTTTGCAATCAAAACCATGTTCTTGTAAATAATTAATTTCACTAACTAATTTACGTAAATTAACAACACAACCATTCCCAATTACATTAATTGATTTTTTATTAAAAACACCAGAAGGAACAATACTTAACTTATATTTTGTTCCTTTAATGACAATTGTATGTCCAGCATTATCACCACCAGCTCAACGAACAATAACATCTGCTTGTTGAGCAAAATAATCAGTAATTTTACCTTTTCCTTCATCACCCCACTGGCTCCCAACAATCGCTAGTGTTTGATAATTTGTACCACTCATAACTTATTTCCAACCTTTCTACGGTTTAATCTTAATATAAATCTACCTATTTTTTCAAATTTTTCATCTTATTTATTGTTAATTGCTGCTTGCACAAAACCATTAAATAATGGATTTGGTTTATTTGGTCGAGAAGTAAACTCCGGATGATATTGTGCAGCAAGATAAAAAGGATGACTCGGGATTTCAATAACTTCCACTAAGTTTTTCTCAGCATAAAGACCACTAAATACTAATCCCGCTTGTGCTAATTGTTCACGAAAATCATTATTAACTTCATAACGATGGCGATGACGTTCCAAAACCTCATCTTTCCCATATAACTTATGTGCTAATGTGTTTGGAACTAAAGTTGTCTTATAATTACCTAAGCGTAATGTTCCTCCTAAAGCATCAGTTTTATCTTTTCCACGAATAATATCAATAATTGCATTTTTTGTTTCTGTTAGTTCTGAAGAATTAGCATCCTGAATGTGACAAACATTACGGGCAAATTCAATTACAGCTGCTTGCATCCCAAAACAAATTCCAAAGAACGGAATGTTATTTTCACGAGCAAATTGACATGCTAAAATTTTCCCTTCAAAACCACGTTCACCAAAACCACCAGAAACCAAAATCCCTTTTGCATTTTTTAATAATTGGTGATAATTTTTTTTATTAATATCTTCGGCTTTAATTCAATCAATTTTAATTTTAACCTTATTTTCATATCCAGCAATTCGTAACGATTCACTAACTGATAAATAAGCATCTGGAAGTTCAATATATTTTCCAACTAATTTAATCTCAATTACTTCTTGTGAGTGATTAATTTTTTCAACAAATTGTTTTCATCCTGACATATCAGTTTTTGTGACTTTTAAGTTTAATAACTTGCTAATTACTATTTGAGCATTTTGTTCATACATTTTTAATGGTACTTCATAAATACTAGCAACATCAGTAGCTACTAAAACATTATTTTTTTCAATATTACAAAATAGCGCAATTTTTTCAAGGACATTATCTTCTAAAACTTGTTCAGTTCTAGCAACAACAATATGTGGTTGAATCCCTAGTGATAATAGTTCTCGCACTGAATGTTGCGTTGGTTTTGTCTTTGATTCTTTTGATGCTGCAATATATGGAACTAATGAAACATGCATATAAATAACATTTTCTCGTCCTTGTTCCATGCGAACTTGACGAATTGCTTCAATAAAAGGCAACGATTCAATATCCCCAACTGTCCCCCCAATTTCAGTAATAATAATATCTGCTTTTGATTTTGATGCCGCATGATAAACTTTCTTTTTAATTTCATTAGTAACATGGGGAACAACTTGAACTGTCCCACCTTCATATTCGCCACGGCGTTCTTTTTCAATTACATTTTTATATATTCGTCCTGAAGTGATATTTGATTCTTTTGTTAAATTTTCATCAATAAAACGTTCATAATGTCCTAAATCTAAATCTGTTTCAGCACCATCTGCTGTTACAAAAACTTCACCATGTTGATAAGGACTCATTGTTCCAGGGTCAACATTTAAATATGGATCAAATTTTTGCATAAAAACATTTAATCCACTTGCTTTTAATAAAACACCAATTGAAGAAGCTGTAATGCCTTTCCCTAAGCCACTGACAACTCCACCAGTTACAAAAATATATTTTGCCATTATCTTATCATCCTTTCATCCTCAAATTAAAAAGAGTTTAGAAATTAACAGGGTTGTCACTTCTAACACTCTTTAATCTTGGTATTAATTATTTTCTTCCATTTCTTTTTGAAGAGCTTTTCAGTCAATTTCTTCTGTAATACCCAATTTAGCTGCTACTGTTTCATCGTCATCATCAATAGAATAATTATTTTCAATTAAATCATCATCAACTTCTATTTCAACAAAATCATCTTCCTCGTTATCATCATCTTCCTCGTTATCATCATCATCATCTAATGTATCATCAAAATCAAGAGTATCAATTAATGATTCTTCTTCATCATTTTCCTCTTCATCTTCTTCATCTAAATCAATATCTTCAAATTCTTCTGTTGTTTCAAACTGGTCAGTATAATCATATTGTTTTTTAATTTCATCATATTTTAAGAATTCACGTAACCCTCACATACCTTCACTTGTCAACACAAAACGATTATCTAACACCAAATCAGTATATAATTCTGCAATGACATCTTCTTTGCTGGCTCCTTGGACTGTTACATCACTTTTTGATGCTATATCATTTCAAATATTTTCAAAAGTATCGCTATTTTTTTTCTTTTTTAAATATGAATACACTAATTCTAATAACTCTACATTATAGTTCATTAATTTAAACCTTTCTTATTAATTATTCTCATATTTTTCTCCAATTGAAAACCAAATTGTTGTTGCTGTCTTTTTACTATTATTTTTAAATGCTAAGACTTCTGAAACTTCCATAATGCATTTTATTCCTTTTGGTGTATCAATATAAATTGGTTTAGTATCACTATCATATAATTTAACTGGTTTTAGGTTATATTCAACCATAAAGTAATTATAATGGCTTTTATATTTTTTTATCAAATTATTTTTAATTTCTTCGAAATTTCTTTTTGCTGGGTTTATTTTTTGCAAAAAATTTCGTGTCGTGAACATTTTAATTAATGTAACTAAAATTTCATCATTTTCATTTTCTAACATTTTTAAATATGTAAATAATGTATAATCATCTAATGTACAATATTGATCTGGACTCATCATTTTTCCTTCCAACACTGGAATTAATAAAGTAATTATTACTTTATTTTTAAATTGATAATTGCTATGGTATAAATCATACAATCGTTTGAACATCATTTGGAAAGTTAAATCAAATCCAATGCTTAGTGGATGTAAATAAATTTGCTTATACATATGATAACGGCCAATTAAAAATGATTCAATTGCATACTGTACTTTTAACGGAAAAACAATCTTTTTATCTTTAATAAATAAATGCCGAATAATTCACTGTGTATCAACATGACTATAACCTACACCGCTTGTTTGTCCATCACGTAATAAATAATCCATTCGGTCAGCATCTAATTGTGAAGATACTAAAGATGATAAAACCCCGTCCGGCTGTTTACCTTCAATCATCATACATAGTTCATTAATTTCTTCTGGACTAAATTCAACCGCTAAGACTTTATTAATATTTGTTGTTGGATTTTTAATTAATAAAGACGAATAATTTTCATGACTAATATTCTGTTTTGTAACATGATTAGTCATTTCAAATGTATGTGAAAATGGACCATGACCAACATCATGCAGTAATCCTGCTAATTTAACCAATAATTGTTCATGCGTACTATACATTTCTTGAAAACTTGCTGTTTCTAACATTTTACTAACTAAATGATAAACACCAATACAATGTGAAAAACGCGTATGCGACGCACTTGGAAAAACAAATTGTCCCCCTGCTAATTGACTAATGCGACGCAAGCGTTGAAATTCTGGAGTGTTAATTAATTTTACGGTAATTTCTTCATTAATTTCAATATCGCCATGAACACTATCTCGGATTGTTAGTGGTAATTTCATTTTTTCGTTATTGTAATTTAGTAATATTATTAATTACTTGTTCTTTCCCTAATAAATAAATAACCTTGTCTAGTTCTGGTCCATGTTCTTGATGAGAAGTAAAAATTCTAATTGGCATAAATAAATTCTTTCCTTTCATAGCATATTGTTCCCCCATTTTACTAATTAATTGCTTAATATTTGGTTCATCTCAAACTGGCAATTGACTTAACGCTGTTTTAAAAGATGTTATCATTTCTTCATAACCGCTCAATTCTGTTAACACTGCTTGTGTTGCCATTGATAACTTTGTTGTTGGTTCAAAAAATGGTTTTGTTAAGGTCACAATTTCTGCCCCATATTGAAGTTCTTTTTTATAAATTAATAATAACATATTTACTCATTCTGGTGTTTTTTTTGTTAAATCATAGCTTTCTGCTAAAAAAGGTCGAACAAAAGTTAGATAATCCTCATCATCCATTGCTTTAAGATAATAATTATTCATTCAAGTTATTTTTTTAACATCAAACATACTTGGCGATTTACTAAACCGCGTTTCATCAAAAATTTTAATTAATTCATCATGACTAAAAATTTCAACAGTGCCCGGAGGCGATCATCCTAATAAACTAATAAAATTAAAAATTGCTGTTGGTAAATATCCTAATGTTCGATATTGGCTAATAAATTGCATTAAATGACTATCTCGTTTTGACAACTTTTTATGTTGCTCATTAACAATTAAGGTTAAATGAGCAAAAATTGGTGGCTTAGCATTAAATGCTTCGTAAATCATTAATTGTTTTGGTGTATTAGAAATATGTTCTTCTCCCCGAACAACATGACTAATTTCCATTAACATATCATCAATTACGACCGCAAAATTATAAGTTGGAATTCCATTTGATTTTAAAATAACTCAATCGCCAAGATCTTTTCCTTCAAAATGAACAGGACCGCGGACTAAATCATTAAAATCATAACTTGCTTCATCAGGAACGAAAAAACGTAAATTATATGGGGTTTGTTTTGCTAATTTTTCAGCAATTTGTTCAGAAGTTAATTGTCAACATTTGCGATTATAACGTGGTGAAAGATATCCTTTTGCCAATTGTGCTTCACGGTCTTTTTCAAGTTCAGCTGGTGTACAAAAACAATAATATGCTTTTTTTGTTGTTAATAATTTTTGCGCATATTTTTGATAAAGTTCTAACCGTTCTAATTGTCGATATGGTCCATAAAACCCTGGGCGATCAATTGTTTCATCTGGTTCAATTCCTAATCAACGTAAATTATCTAATTGTGACGCAATCGCTCCTTCAACATTTCGTTCAATATCTGTATCTTCAATTCGTAGAACAAAAACACCATCATAATGTTTTGCAAATAAATAATTAAATAATGCTGTTCTTGTATTACCAATATGTAAAAATCCCGTTGGACTTGGTGCGTAACGTAATCTGACTTTTTGTTTCATTTTAATCCCCCATTCTAACTTTTGACCTAATCATTTTGCTTTAAAAGTAATAATGTTGTATAACTTTGGATAATATTTGGAAAATTTTGTTCAGTAGTTGTTGCTTTTAAGTTAATTTTTTCAGCCGTAATTTGTAATAATTTTTGTAAATTAGTTTTAATTGCTTTTTTATGCTTTTGCAAGTGTGGTTCATCAATAATAATTGTTGCATCAATATTACTAATTTCATAATTCTGTTCAGTCATTAATGTTAATGCTTTTTTTAAAATTAATTGTGAATTAAGTTTTTTATTTGTTTCATCAAACCATTCTCCTAAATCACCTAATCCTAAGGCTCCAATAATTGCTTCACTAATTGTATGTAACAAAATATCACCATCAGAAACAGCTTCAATTTGGTATTGGCATGGAATAAAAATTCCCCCTAAATAAAAACCAGTTCCTACTTTTAAATTATGTAAATCATAACTATTGCCAATTCGCATTATTATTTCTCCCTAAACATTAAATTTAAAAAAACATATATCGCCGTCTTGCATAACATAAGTTTTTCCTTCGCTTCGTAACCGACCATTTTCTTTTACAGCTTTTTCACTACCATATTGCACTAAATCATCATATGAATAAACTTCTGCTCGAATAAAACCACGTTCAAAGTCAGAATGAATGATTCCTGCACACATTGGTGCTGTTGCTCCTTTTTTAAAAGTCCATGCTCGTACTTCTTGCTTGCCAGCAGTAAAAAATGTTTGTAAACCTAATAAAGCATAAGATTTTTTAATTAATTGACTTAAACCAGCTTCTTTAATGCCATAATCAGCCATTAATAATTTCCGATCATCTGGTTCTAATGCTGATAATTCTTCTTCAATTTTAGCACAAATAACAACGACTTCAATTGCTTGTTGTTGAGCATATTCTTTAACTGTTTTAACATAAAAATTATCTGGTTGGTTTAAATCACTTTCTGCAACATTAGCAACATAAATAAAAGGTTTAATTGTTAATAAATTAAAATTCTTTACTACTTTTAGTTCATCATCTGATAATGTTAAATCTTTTAATAATTTATTTTGTTCTAATCCTGTTGCTAACTTTAATAATAATTCATACTCAAAAACATCTTCTTTTTGTTTTAAAGTTTGTGCTTTTTTGCTAATTTTATCAATTCGTTTTTTAATTTGTTCTTGGTCAGAAATAATTAATTCTAAATTAATAATTTCAATATCACGAATTGGATCAATTGTTCCTTCAACGTGGGTAATATCTTTATTATCAAAACAACGGATGACCATACAAATTGCATCAGTTTCGCGAATATTTTGCAAAAAAGCATTTCCTAAACCTTCACCTTTACTAGCTCCCGCAATTAATCCAGCAATATCATAAAATTCAAAGGTACTATGAATTGCTTTGTGCGGAGCACAAAGAGTAATTAAAGTATCCATTCGTTCATCAGGAACTTCTACCGTTCCAACATTTGGATTAATTGTTGCAAATGGATAATTAGCTGCTTCAACTTGTGAATTTGTAATTGCGTTAAATAAAGTTGATTTACCAACGTTTGGTAAACCAACTATTCCCATTTTTAATGCCATTATGTTCTTCCTTACTATTAATTAATCATCAATTAAACCTAATAATTCTAAAATACGGTTTAAATCTTTAATTCCAATATACTTGATAATAATTTTGTCAGTATCAACAACTACTTTTGTTCCTAATTTTCGCATTATTTTATTTTCCAAAAATTCATTAACAACTCGTTTTGATGAATCCTTCTCTGAATTTTCAATTAATGGTTTCGTTATTTTTGGATTATATTCTTTGACCAATTCTTCAACCTGACGCGCATTTAAACTTAAATTAATAATCTTATTAATAATATTTTTTAATTCATTTTTGTCAACATTTAAACTAATTAATGGTTTAACTTGCCCCATTGTTACTTTATTTTCTAATAACAAGATTTGCACTTCAGTTGGTAAATTTAATAATCGCATCGTATTTGTGACATGACTTCGTGATTTTCCAATTCGTTGTGCTAATTCTTCTTGGGTTAATCCTAGTAACTCAATTAATTCTTTATAAGCATTAGCTTCTTCAATTGAATTTAAATCAACCCGTTGAATGTTTTCAATTAAAGCAACTTCTTTCATCTGCTGATCATTAAAATCAACAACAATTGCTGGAATTGTTGTTAATCCTGCTAATTTGGCAGCCCGACTACGACGCTCTCCGGCAACTAAATAATAACCATTATTCGTTTTTTTTACAATAATAGGTTGAATTAAACCATATTCTTTAATTGACTGTGCTAATTCTGTTAATTCTTCTTCATTAAAATTTTTGCGGGGTTGATGCGGATTAGGAAAAATTTCCGCTAATACAATTTCATTCGCTGTCTCTTTTAATGCATCATTGCTTTCAATCCCTTTAATTACTTCGTTGATTCCTTCACCAAAAATTTTATCTAGCCCTTTTGAACTTAATCGACTCTTAGTATTACTTGTCATTGTTTGCCAATACCTCTCTCGCTAATTCTTCATAAGCAACTGCCCCTGCACCACCTTTATCATATTCAAAAATACTCAAACCATGTGATGGTGATTCACTAATTTTAACATTTCTTGGAATATGTGTTCGATAAACTTTTTCATTAAAATATTTTTTAACTTCTGTCATAACTTCAAATGATAATTTTGTTCGTGAATCAAACATTGTTAAAACAATTCCTTCAATTGTTAAACTTTCATTAAACATTTTTTGTACAAAATGAATTGTTGTTAATAACTGTGCCAAACCTTCTAAAGCATAATACTCTGCTTGAATTGGAATTAAAACAGAATCAGCACAAGCTAGTGCGTTTCGATTAATTAATCCTAAGGAAGGGGGACAATCAATTAAAATAAAATCATACTTATCACGAACCGGTTTAATCCGCTCTAATAAAATGCTTTGGTTATCTTCTGTTTTTTCCATCAAATAAATATCTGCTCCCGCTAATGAAATAGTTGCTGGTGCTAAATCAACATTAATCATAATATTTGAAATAATAATATTTTTTAATGGGATTTGTCCAACTAAAACATCATACATACTTTCATGAATTTCTTCTTTATTAGCACCTGTCCCCGTTGTTGCATTTCCTTGGGGATCAATATCCACTAATAAAATCTTTCGTCCAGTACGTGCCAATCCGGCCGCTAAGTTAATCGAAGTTGTTGTTTTACCAACGCCACCTTTTTGGTTTGTGATTGCAATAATTTTTCCCATAATTGTCCTTTCTGTTCCGTTGCATCTGATAATTTTATACATTATTATTATATAACACTTTATCCAATTGGAAATTTTTTTATTTGATTAAACCGACGAGGATATGGTTCTGCAGTTGCCTCTGTTTTAATAAAATAACAAATGTTCCGTTCACCAAGTTGTGGAATCTTTTCATGTTGAATTTTTTCTAATTTTAAATTTAAAACTGATAAAGTTTTTTGCGCTGCTTGTAATTCAGCCTTAACATTTGGCCCTTTATAACAAATAATCCTTTCCGATGTTTTAACCATTCGCACTACTAATTCTAAAAGCACCCCTAAATTAGCAACAGCACGAGAAACAACAAGTTCAAAAGATTCAGCATGCTCTCGACTATATTCCTCTGCTCGAGCATGAATAATTTCAACATTTTTTAATTGTAACTTCATCACTAATCGTTGTAAAAATAAGCATCGTTTTTCTAATGCTTCAATAATTGTTAATTTAATTGTTGGGCAAAGAATTTTTAAAACCAGCCCTGGAAAACCAGCCCCACTGCCAACATCACTAACTGTCATCTCCTTTGACAATGAGAATTCTTTTAATAATAATCCTGAATCAAGAAAATGTTTAATATAAACCTCGTCTTCATTAATAATTGTAGTTAAATTCATAATTTGGTTTTGTTCAACTAAATATTGATAATATAATTGTAACTGTTTTTCTTGCTCAGGTGTAATTTCTAATTCTGGTAACGCTGTTTTAATTAATTTAATCATCAATATCCCCCTAGAATTTTTAATTTCTTTTAACATTATAACAATATATATGGTAATATATAAACATTTAAAAAATAATTGAGAGGATTATGAAATGAATAAAAAAGCCTTAATTGTGGTTGATTATCAAAATGACTTTGTTGATTCTAAAGGAGCGTTATATTTTCCAGGAGTAGAAAAATTATATGAAAAAATTGTTGCTTTAATTGATCAATTTCATCAGAATGGTGATTTAGTTATTGCGACAAAAGATTTTCATCCTAATAATCATTGTTCGTTTGCTAAATGAGGTCCACATTGCATTGCAAATACATTTGGCAGTGAATTATATAAATTAACTACATCGCAATTTGACCATATTATTTTAAAAGGAACACAACAAGATTTTGATAGCTACAGTGGTTTTTTTAGTGATAATCATACTTCAAATGGATTACATGAATTTCTTTAAGAACACAAGGTTACTAACTTAGTCATTGTTGGTGTTGCTACAGATGTTTGCATATCAGCAACACTTTTTGATGCTATTAAATTAAACTATCATGGTATTATTGACTTAAATGCTAGTGCTGGACTTAAACCACAAATCATTTTTTTAAAAAAACTATTATGAATAAACAACATAATAGTTTTTTTAAAAATCATCATCATCACCATTACTTAGAATCAATATTTTTGACACGCACAATTGTTTCACTATTTGGTAATTGACCAATTCGCCCTTTACTACTTCCTTTTCATTTCACTTGATAGTATATAATTCCTTGAGCATGTAATAGCTTTAAGATTTCAATTCAATTATATAGTTCACCACGATACATTCATCGTTTCTCACTATGTGCTTTCACTAAATCTCGATTATAAAAACTATGCGGATGTGATC
This sequence comes from Spiroplasma sp. hy2, assembly GCF_044714365.1. NCBI lineage: Bacteria > Bacillati > Mycoplasmatota > Mollicutes > Entomoplasmatales > Spiroplasmataceae > Spiroplasma > Spiroplasma sp. hy2. The sequence continues at coordinate 4,173 of NZ_RXFZ02000003.1, read as the reverse complement.
ACATCCTAATTTGCCGAATTGTATTTTCTCGTTTTGAAACAATTTCTAAATTTTCTGCTCGATTATCACGAGGATTACCATTAATATGATCAATTGTCATATTTGGCGGAACTGAACCAATAAATAACTCAACAACCAACTTATGTAATGGCCTTGTTTTTGTTTTTCCATCTTCACAACGACGAATTAAATAATAATTAGTATTTTTTGGCTTCTTTAATTCCTTAACTTTCTTTGTTACAATATTACGAACACGCCCCATATTGCTAATCTCAAGATAAGGAAATTCCCGGTGAACCTTTCAAATTTCTGCTTTTTTTGCTTTATTCATTTTGACCTCTTATTTTTTCGAAACTGCTTTATGATCTGTAATATAAAATCGATATGGTTTTAATTTAAAATTTGTTGCATATTCAATGTTGACCCGTGGTGTAGTTGTAATTTCAATTGCAGTTGGTGCTGTATCTTCGGCAAGATATAAAACTGCACTTTCTAGCAGAGAAAGTCCATCATCAGCTTTAGTAATTTTTAAATAGCGTGATAACTTCCCAGGACCATTTGCTAACCGTGGTGTTGAAACAAAGTCAGGAACAGTTTCATCAATAATAATTTCACCAGCGCGTAATAAAACTGCACTTGGAAAATCAACTTGGTCAGTAACAATATTAAAACAATGATACATCCCATAAATGAGAAAAACATGTGCAAAGCCACCTTTTCAAAAAAGTGTTTCATTACGAGAACTACGTTTATTGTTAAAACCATGATTAGCATCATCTTCGGATCCATCATAAGCTTCAGTTTCAATAATTTTACAAATAATTTTTTTCCCATCAATAATTCGAACTAAATATTTTCCTAATAGTTCGCGTGCAACAACAACAGCATTTCGCATAAAAAAAGTATCCTCAGTTAAACGGTATACATTTATCATTTTAAAAAAAACATAACAAAAATTAATATTAATTTGCTATGCTAACCTAACCAATTTTTTTACATTGGTCAAATTTAACTTCAGTAGGTGTCAAACGACCAAACATTTCTAAATTTACTATCGCAATCCCTTTTGAAGTATCAATTTTTGTTACTTGTCCTTCCATATCAGTAAAAGTTCCTGATAAAATTCGAACATAATCATTCACTTCAAAGTTTGCCACAAATACTTTTTTAACTTTTTTCCCTTGCTGTGTTGTTGTTTTTTTAGCTGCCAATGATTTTGAAAGCATTGTCCTTGCTTCTTGATCTGTTAAAGGAAAAGGTTTTGTTCCTCGCCCTGATGAGCCAATAAATCCAGTAACCCCTGTTGTGTTCCGAACAATATATCAAGTTTCATCGTTCATAATCATATTAATAAAAATATAACCTGGATAAACATTTTTTTCTTTTTCTATTAGTTTTCCACCTTTTTTGGCTGAAACTATCTCTTTTACAACTCTAATATCAAAAACAACATCTTTCATATTTAATGATTCTACCCGTTGAATTAAGTCATCACGAACACGGTCTTCATGTCCAGAATAACAATTAATTACATATAATTTTCCAGGATACTTTGTAAAATCTTCTAAAGTTTCTCTGTCTTCACTTTTATCATTATCAATGATTTCATCTGTTATTGTGTTTTTTCCTAACATTACCTTACTTTACTCCTTTTAAACTTATCTATTATATAATGCGAGCAACAGTTAGTAAATGATGTAAAACTAAATCTAATACTAAATAAAACACCGCAAAAGCAATAATAAATAAAATTGTGATTAAAAACTTGCGTCCTAAACTACCCTTACTTGTTCATCGAATTCTTGTGACTTCTTTTGCCATTTTAACAGGAAATTCACGAAAAGCTAATTTTCAATTTGTTTTTTTACTTTTATTTGAATTTTTACGCTTAAAAAGACCTTTTTTAATTGGTTCACCATTCTCATTAACCTCTGGTGTTGTGCTTACTTTTTTTGTCCCAACTTGAATTGGTGCTGTTTTACTTGCTTTTTTTTGAAAAATTAGCGCTGCTTTTTCATTTTTCTTTTGAATTTTTAACGCTTTTTTTTCTTCTTTTGTTAAAACAGTTTTAACATTCTTTTTTGATTTTTCATTTTTTTTCATTGCAAACACCTCTACCTTGTTTCTTTATGTTTAATATGTTTATTACATGTTTTACAAAACTTATTTATTTCTAATCGTTCTTTTTGTGTCATTTTGTTTTTAAATGTTGTATAGTTTCGATTTAAACATTCTGAACATACTAATATAATCTTTTCGCGCATAATATTCACCATAATTAATTATAGTATATTAATAACAATATTCATATACTTAATTAACTATTTTTGTAAAAATCTCTTGTTTTTTGCATAATTCGTTGCATTGCATTATCAACTTGCCGATAATTTAACCCTAATAAGTGGTGAATATTATAAATATTTTCACCAGCAAATCATAACCGAAATACTTCTTTTTCTAATGGTGATAATCGTTGATAAAATATTTTAATAATTTGTTTTTGTTCATCAAAACAAGCAATTTTATTTGAAAAATTTTCATCTTGATTAGTAATATTTTCATTAGTTAATTTAATGTAATAATTTAAAACTTTATTTTTTAAATTAAAAAATTGACGAATTTGTTTATGAATATCTCATGTGTAACGTTGAAAAATAAAGTCTTTTAATTTTTTTGACGAATGGGGATTATACATTTTGGCACTTTCTAATACTGAAAAATACTTTAAACTTTCTAAATCAGCTAATTCAATTGGTAAACCAAAATACTTATAAAAAGTTCGGCGCTTAACATCTTCTAGAAAGGGTACATATAATTTATATAAACTAAATAATGCTGTTTGATTATGACCTTCTTGAAATAAATAAAGTAATTCATATTCATTCATCGTAACAATAGTCAAATCCTTTCTAAATTAAATTTTATTGTTGCAACATTTTAATTTGATAAATTAAAATAGCACTAGCAACCGATACATTTAAAGAATCAAGATGACCTGTTGTTGGAATATAAATATTAAAATCAGAATGCTTTAATAATTTTGCGCTAATCCCTGTTCCTTCATTCCCTACGATTAGACAAATTGGCGTATCATATTTTAATTCAATTACATTGTGGGCTGTTATAGTTAAACTTGTTGCATAAATTCAAAACCCTTGTTTTTTTAAATATTCAATTGCATTAGTTAAATTATTTACTCGACAAACTGGAACATAATTAAAAGCACCTGCAGAGGTTTTGGCAACAGTAGCATTAATATCAACTTGGCGTTTTTCTAGAATAATAACCCCATCAACATTAAACAAATCACAAGTACGCAAAATTGCCCCAAAATTATGTGGGTCAGAAATTTGATCAAGGACTAATAAAAATGGATGTCTATTTTGTAATGCTTTTGTTGTTATTGCAGTTAATAAATAATTTTCTGGCTTGCAAATTTCCAATACCAGACTTTGATGCTTACTAGTTTGTACAAGAGTTGTCATTTTATCTGTTGAACAAAAGACAACTTTAATTTGACGACTTTTAGCTAGTTTCAAATAATAATCATTATTTTTCCCTTGTAGTAATAAATAAAGTTTATTAATTTTCACTGCTGGATTTAGTAATGACTCCACAACAGGATTAATTCCGTAAATGTATATATATTCTTGCATATTTTCTTCCTTTTCCTGTTTTATTATTCATAACCTATATTAATAAATTTCTTTATAAGTATTATAATTTAATTTGATATTTTTTAATAGTTTCATTTATTTTTTTTATTGCCCGAGAATAAAGTGCTAAATTTTTCTCTGGTTTATTTTTAAACTTAGTTGTTAAAGTTGGCATAATGCCAAGATTTGCTTTCATTGGTTTTAAATCTCGTTGTTTTGGATTTGTAACATAGTTGACTAATGCTCCTAACACAGTTTCTGAAGGAAATTTAATTAATGGTAAATCCATTACATATTGATAGACATTTAAAGCACATAATAAACCTGCTGCCGCTGATTCTAAATAACATTCTACCCCAATAATTTGACCAGCAAAAAAAATATTATTATTTTGTTTATATTGTAAAAATCTTTAATTTTGTCGAAAACTCTTGATATTTATAAAATATACCTAAAATTAGGTATATTTTTAATATATGGAGGTAAATAATTAATGAAAAAAATAATTACAGAATTA
>NZ_RXFZ02000002.1:0-22705 GCF_044714365.1 Spiroplasma sp. hy2 | reverse complement strand
TATWAAATTTAAAGCAAAATCATAATCTTACACAAAATTAGTTTTCAAATTGTCATATTGATGATTTTTTTTATTTCATCAAGAGTTTTCGACAAAATTAAAGATTTATGGTTGTTTTTTAAATAAACTTAATGTTATAATGATTTAGGTTTTCGGGCTATAGCTCAGCTGGTTAGAGCGCACCCCTGATAAGGGTGAGGTCGATGGTTCAAGTCCATTTAGCCCGACCATTTTTTTATAAGAATTTTGGGCCCGTAGCTCAGCTGGGAGAGCACCTGCCTTGCACGCAGGGGGTCGACGGTTCGATCCCGTTCGGGTCCACCATTTCAAAATAGATTTAAACAATTAATTAAAAAAGCATATTAAATTATTAATATGCTTTTTTAATTGAATTTAATGGTTGCTTGTTACTATTATCCTGAATTTTTGTGAGGGAGGGTTTAATATAATGGCTTTTTTTGGTATAATATATTTAATGCAAAACAGAATATAAACAGGGGTGAAGTATGTCAATTTTTGATAAAAATGAAAACGAAAGATATGCATATTTTTTAACGAATTTTAAAGAAATCCTTACAGATTGAGTAGTTATGATTAATGATCAATTTATTAAGTCATCATTAGATAATTCATCAACTAAATTATTTGGAATGAATGTTGATAAAGCAATTTTATTTTTTGATATTAATTTAGATGCAAATAATGAATTACATGAATTAGGAATTATTAAAGAAAGTTATAGTATTGATTTAACAAATGATTTAGATTTGAATTTAGGGAAAAAAATAAATAAGAAAAACGAAGGAAAAAATTATGATTTAATTTATAACCAAATTGATAATTTTTTTATTGAAGATTCAGAATTATTAAAATTTTGTGAATATACATTAAATATTACTAATTTATCAATGGAAACGGATGGACCAACAATTAGTGGTTTGAATAATTATAAATCAGTTGCTTTTAATAGTTATCCAACAAAAATTTATGAATTATTAGATTGATTTGGTATTGAAATTGTTGATGCAATTAATAACGGATTAAAAGTAAAACGTTTTGGTGTTAAAGACAATAGTACTGGTAGTAATAGCAAGATAAGAAGAAAACCAAGATTAATGTCAAATAAAACTTTAAAAAATATTGATAATGATGATAACAAAATTAATAAAGAAATAATTTTTACTGAGTATTTTGCAAATAATGGTAATATTAGTGCTAAGTTAATTGCTTTAAATAAGTTATTACCACTGTTAGAAGAAAAACGAGCTGAAATTAAAGATTTTAATCCTAAGTTAGAATATGATATTTTTAGTTTTTTACAACATACAAAATATCGGAATTCTTTAACATATCAAGAAGATAGCGAAGCTGAAAAACGTTTGGATAAAGTTTTTAAAAAAGCGGTGTTATCGTTATATTTATTAGATATTGGTTAAAAAGCGAAGAAAATAATTCGTTTTTTATTTATTAAAATTATTTTAAGAAGTTTTCTGTTATAATTTGTAGTAGGTGATTATGATGAAAGTTATTTTAATTAAAGATGTTAAAGGAAAAGGAAAAGTTAATGATGTAATTGATATTGCTGATGGTTATGCAAAAAATTATTTAATTAAAGAAGGTTTTGCAATTCCAACAACTTCTGCTAATTTGGCTAAATTAAATGTTGTTTTATCACAGCAAGCAGCACAAGAAGCAGCAACAAAAGCTTCTTTAGAAGAATTAAAAGCAACATTAGAAGAATTAACATTGAATTTTAAATTAAAAGTTCATGATAATAAAACATTTGGTTCTGTTTCTTTAACACAAATTGAAGATCGATTAGCAAAAGAATTTAATTTAAAAGTTGATAAAAAGAAATTTATTGATAATAATAATTTAACAAGTTTTGGGTTACATTACCTAAAAATTAAATTAGCTCCAAATATAATTGCAACATTAAAAATGATGGTAGAAAAAAAGGAGAGTTAATTAATGGAAAAAATCAATAAAACAGAATTAAATAAACTTAATGTTATTAATGATGCGGAAAAAAATGTTTTAGCAATAATTGCACACTCCATTACAGCAGCTGAAGAAGTTTTTTCAATTTTAACAGAAGAAGATTTTACTGTAATGAATTACAAAGTAATTTTCAAAACTTTACAAGAACAATTTTCAGCAAAGGTTGCTATTAATATTACAACATTAAGCAATTATATGTTAAAAAATAATATTTTAAATAAAATTGGTGGCATTGAATTTTTAACTGATTTATTTCAATCATATACAACAGATGCTAATTTATCTGAATATTTAGATATTATTATTAAAAATACAACCTCACGTCGATTAAAGGCTGTTGTTGATAGTATTAATCGTCAGATTGATGCTCATCAGCCAATTGATGAAGTTGTTAGTCATGCAGAAAAAGAAATCTTAGATGTTAAAAAAGAGCGAAAAGGGAATTTATTTAAAACTTCATATGATGAAGTTGATAAAGTACTTCAAAAAATCGAATTGTTAGAAAATTCTGGTGAAATGTTAACAGGAAGTCCAAGTGGTTTTCGTGATTTAGATCGTATGACATCAGGTTTTCAAAAAGGGGATTTTATTATTTTGGCGGCACGTCCTTCAATGGGAAAGACAGCATTAGTTTTAAATTTTGCTGTTAAATCAGCTGCTCAATCAAAAAAAGCAGTTGCTATTTTTTCAGTTGAAATGCCAGCGGAACAATTAATTCAAAGAATGCTAGGAAGTTATTCAACAGTTGATTCTGTTAAAGTCCGAACTGGTAAAGGGTTACAAACACGTGATTGAGAAAATATTACCAAGGCGGCAGATTTTTTAAAACAAACAAAATTATTTATTGATGATACACCAGGTTTGAAAGTTATTGAATTACAGTCAAAGTTAAGAAAATTATGTCGTGAAAACGAAGTTGGTTTAGTTGTTATTGATTATTTACAATTACTTAGCACTGGAACTCATTTTGGTGATTCACGTCAACAGGAAGTTTCAACAATTTCGCGGCAACTTAAAGCATTAGCACGTGAATTAGAGGTTCCGATTATTTGTTTATCCCAATTATCACGATCAGTTGAAAAACGAGAAGACAAAAGGCCAATTATGTCTGATTTACGTGATTCAGGAGCAATTGAACAAGATGCGGATATTATTATGTTTTTATTTCGAGAAGAATATTATACTTCTCACGATTCAAATAATATGGAAAGACCAATGTTAGAAACAGAAAAAGCACAATTAATTTTATCAAAGCATCGAAATGGTCCAACTGGGAGTGTTGAATTATTGTTTGTAAAAAAACACGGTTCATTTGCTGATTATGGTTTGCAAAATACAAAAATTTAGGATACTATATTAATTAGTGAAAAATAAATTAGTGTTTAAGAAAAGAGGACTATAATGCGTAAGTTATTATCAATTTTTGCAGCAACAACTTTGGTTACAGCATCATCAGCATCAGCTGTTGCTTGTAGTGGTGCACCACAAGGAAATCCTATTCCTACTTTTATGTATAATGGAAATCAAAAATTTAGTCATGCTCCAACAGCAACTGGTAAATCAACAAATGGAATTGATGATGTAACCCAATCAGGAAAAGATGAAAATGGTGCTCCTTATGAATACAGTTTACAAGGGGGGCAATTGGGTTTAATTAATAATGCAATTAATCCTATTTTACATGGTATAAATTTAACAAAAGATAATAGTGTAACAACTGGTAAAGGAGCAAAGTGAACTGATGAGCAAATTGCAGCTGGCTTAAAAGGGCAAAAAGATGAACTAATTAAAACTGCAAAAACTGATGCGCAAGATCCTTTTGATAATAGTAAAAAAATTAATCAAAAAGTATTATGAGAAGAATTTTTTAACAATTATTCAACTAGTTATGACTCATACTATAGTCAAGTTGCTTTCCTTGCAAATGAAAATAAAACAATTTTAAATAAAATAAATGATAATTTGGTGACAATGACTGGAAATGCAGAAAAAACAAAGAATAAAGAATGAGTTAAAGAACAAACTTGACCAGATGGCAAAAAAACTCCTTATACACCTTCATCATTAAAAGTATTATCACCTATAGCATCGATTCTTGAATGATTAAATGATCCAAAAAATGGCTATAATCAAGGTTATGATCAAATTGATCAAAATCGTGGATATCAATCAGCACGTTATCTTGCAATTGTTATTTCTAATGTGACAATTCGCTTTGAGTTTCAAGGAGAACATAATCGTTTTACTTTTACATCAACAATTGATAAATTAGTAGGTTATGCAAATTATCTTGTTTACGAAAATCCAAATAGTACAAAAGATAGTCCAACTTATGGTCATCAATGATTTTTCCTAAGTTATGGTTTTTATGACTTTGAGAGTTTAAAAGATGATGATTATCATCACTATAATTTTAATGCGATTCCAGATGCTGCTAAGATTGATCAAAATATTAAAATTGCATTAGGTTTTGTTAAAAAAAATGATGATAAAGGAATTTTAACCGATGAAGAAGATAAGGAAGTTGGTAAACGTGGTCAATTCCCAACACCAGAAACAAATTATACTTTCCCAGCTCTAAAATGAACAATTAATGTTGATTCAATTACTGACCAATATAAATAATGGATATTAAAATTCTGGCAATTGGTTCATTAGATAAAAAGTATCTAATAATGGGCTATGAAACTTTTTTTGAAAGAATTAAGCATTATGCAAAATTAGAAATTATTGAATTAAAAGAAGTTAATAATAAGAATGAACAAGTAACAATTAATGAACAAACAGCATTAGTAATAAAAAAACTATTAGATTATTCAGAATATTATAAAGTATTATTAGCATCACAAGGTCAAATTTTAACAAGTGAACAAATTGCTGCATATATTAAGGAAGTTAAAGATTTTAAAAAAGCAAAGTTATTGTTTATTATTGGAGGCAGTCATGGCTTTAATAATAATGAATTATTGTCAAAGGTTAATTTTCAATTAAGCTTTGGAGCAATAACTTTACCACATCAATTATGCCGATTAGTATTATTAGAACAAATATATCGTAGTTTTAAGATTATTAATAATGAAAGTTATCATAAGTAATTTTTAATTAAAAAGAACAACCAGATTATATTTTTTTTAGTTTTAGTTCTTTTTTTATTTTGGCGGGTTTGCTCCATCATTGCAATTTTTTGTTTTCGCGCTAATTCTGATAAAGCATTTGTATTTTTTTCTAATAATATAATAATTGCCGATAATAAGGACTATTTTTTTAGCTAATTTAATAACTTTAATTCGGTCAGCGACAGTCATATTATTAACATCAATATAATTAGGATCCTTTGTTCTATAAGCTTGGTTTTTTAATTGCTTATTCTTTTTTTGAGCATTTAATAAAATTTTATACATTGGATTATTTTTATCAATGATTTTCTTTTTATCTAACTGTGGTTTTTTGTTTGTTTTGCGGTAAATTTCATGGCTTCGTGATGTTTTACGTGCTAAAGTTTCAAGTTGAATTTTAAACACCTGTGCTTTATGTTCTTGAATTTTTTGATAACGCAAATCATAACCATTGTCCTTTGTTTTTTTTCATAGAATAGAATTCTTGCATAACCTAGTTATTTTAAAATTCCTATAAAATATATTTAAAATAGAAATTATAGGAATTTTAAAATAACTAGGTTATGCAAGAAGTCTAATAGTTTTATTTTCTATTTCTTTTGCCATTTTTCTCCTTACTTTTCAACATGTAATTATTCCAATTTTATTATAATATTAATTATAAATTAGATGAAACAAAGAAGTAAAAAAGATAAAATATTTTATTTTTTTTCTTAAAAAAGACTTGCATTATTGCCTATTATCCAATAAAATGAATAAGCATTTATATTTTGTGGAAACATCTTTTGTGGTCTATAACTGATACACTGATAGGGGTTGTCAATGTTTACACAAAAAATATGAATAAATTAGGAGGAAAAGTAATGGCTCAAACTAAAATGAGAATTAAATTAAAAGGTTTTGATCACCGTGTGGTTGATCAATCAATTAAAAAAATCATTGAAGCAGCTCAAGCAGCAGGAGTAGAGGTAAAGGGACCAATCCCTTTACCAACTGATCGTAATATCATTACTATTTTAAGAGCAACTCATAAATACAAAGATTCAAGAGAACAATTTGAAATGAGAACACATAAAAGAATTATTGATATTATTAATCCTGATGGTCCAAAGGTAATTGACACTTTAAAAAGAGTGCAGTTACCAAGTGGTGTGGAAATTGAAATGAAATAAATAACCATTCTTAAATTTAATTTATAGACAAGATATACATGACGTATTTTCAAGGAGGAAAGAAATGAAAGGAATCTTAGGACGCAAAATTGGTATGACACAAATTTTTGCTACCGATGGTAGATTAATACCAGTTACAGTAGTTGAAGTACAACCTAATGTTGTTTTACGAGTATTGACAAAAGAACAAAATGGTTATCAAGCGCTTCAATTAGCTGTCGAAGATAAAAGAATTAGTTTGGTTTCAAAACCAGACCAAGGACAATTCAAAAAAGCGAATACAACACCTAAGCGCTTCGTTAAAGAAATCAGAAATATGGATGGTTATAATCCTGGCGATATTATTAAAGCTGATATCTTTACTGCTGGGGAATTCGTTGATGTTACAGGAACTTCAAAAGGGAAAGGATTTACCGGTTCAATTAAAAGACATAACTATTCACGGGGACCAATGGGACATGGTTCAGGTTATCACCGTGGTGTTGGGTCGATGGGAACTATTGCCCCAAATCGAATTTTAAAATCTAAAAAAATGCCTGGACATATGGGAACCGAAAAAGTAACAATTCAAAATTTAGAAGTTATTGCAATTGATACTGAAAAAAATGCTTTATTGGTAAAAGGTTCAATTCCAGGTCCCAAAAAACAGTTTGTAGTTATTAAAGAAGCAATTAAAGGTTTAAAACCAAATACACCAACAGAATTAGTTAAAAGAATTGTTGAAACAAAAACACCAGAGCCCACAGTAAAAGAAGAAAAACCAGTTGAAGGAGTTGTTGATGCAGCAGTTGATACAACGCCAACAGCAGTCACTGATGCACCAGCATCAAAGACAGAATAGTTTTGTAGAAAGGAATTTTAAAATGAAATTACAAGTACTTGATGTGAAGGGAACAAACGTTAAAGAAATTAGTGTAAATGATGCCATTTGAGGAATTGAGCCACATCAGCAAGCAATGTTTGATGCTGTTATTGCGCAACAAGCCGCAATGCGTCAAGGCACACACAAAACTAAGACAAGAACTGAAGTATCTGGTGGGGGAAGAAAACCTTGAAGACAAAAAGGAACTGGTCGTGCTCGCCAAGGTTCAATTAGAGCACCACAATGAAAAGGAGGAGGGATTGTTTTTGGCCCAACTCCAGAGAAAAATTATTTAAAACATGTTAATAAAAAAGTTAGAAAATTAGCAATTAAATCTGCATTATCGTTGAAAGTTCAAGATAAAAATATTATGATAATTGATCAATTTGGAATTGACAAACCTTCAACAAAAGCAATGGTTGAAGTTTTAAATAATTTAAAAGTTAATGGTGAAAAACTATTAATTATTACTACAGAAGGTGATGAAGTTAATTTTAAATCATCACGTAATATTGAAAAGGTAAATATAATTACATCAGCTGGGATTAATATATATGATTTATTAAATGCAAACAAATTATTAGTAACAGAACAAGCAATTAAAGCAATTGAGGAGGTGTACGCATAATGCATATTACAAATGTCATAAAAAAACCAATTTTATCAGAAAAAACATATCGTAATATGGCGAATGGGGTTTATACTTTTGAAGTTGCGCGTACAGCAAATAAAGTTCAAATTAAAAAAGCTTTTGAAAAAATCTTTGAAGTAAAGGTTGAAAAAGTTAATGTTATTAATTATGACCCAAAAGAAAAGAAAATGGGAAAATTTGTTGGAGAGACAACATACACAAAACGTGCAATTATTAAATTAAAACCAGGTGAGAAATTAGATTTATTAGGAGAAGATAAATAATTCCAGGATACACTATCTGGGACTGTTTATTGGCGAAATAGGAGGATAAATAAAAATGCCAATTAAGAGTTTTAAACCAGTCACACCGAGTCGTCGTAATATGACGTCATTAGATTATTCCGTGTTGACAACTGATCGCCCGGAAAAATCATTAATTGAAACTCGGAAAAAACATGCTGGTCGTAATAACCAAGGAGTTATTACAACAAGACATAAAGGTGGCGGCCATAAAGTTAAATATCGTATTATTGACTTTAAACGTAATAAAGATAATATTATTGGAAAAATTGCAACAATTGAATATGATCCAAATCGTAATGCCTTTATTTGTTTAGTTAATTATGTTGATGGTGAAAAAAGATATATTTTAGCACCAAAAACCATCAAAGTTGGAATACAAATTGTTAGTGGTGAGAAAACAGATATTAAAGTTGGAAACTGCATGAAAATAAAAAACATTCCAGAAGGGACTGTTCTACATAATTTAGAATTACGTCCAGGCAAAGGTGGACAATTAGCTCGTTCAGCTGGTTCATCAGTGCAATTATTAGGGAAAGATGAAGATGGTAAATATGTCACAATTCGATTAACATCAGGTGAAGTTCGTAAAGTTTTAGGAGAATGTCGAGCAACAGTTGGTGAAGTTGGAAACGAAGACTACGCCCTAGTAAATTGAGGAAAAGCAGGACGAAACCGCTGACGTGGAATTCGTCCAACTGTTCGTGGGTCAGTTATGAACCCAAATGATCACCCCCATGGTGGGGGGGAAGGTAAAGCTCCAGTTGGTCGAAAAGCACCAATGACACCATGAGGTAAAAAAGCATTAGGAGTGAAAACTCGTAACAAGAAAAAAGCTTCAACTAAATTAATCGTTAGAAGACGTACTAAATAATCTTGCTAATTAGGGTCAATCCGACAAATAATAGTTGAAAGTAAAAATCAAAATTAGAGAGATTATATATAGGAGGTAAAACAATGTCACGAAGTCTGAAAAAAAGGCCATTTGTTGATAAACATTTACAAAAAAAAGTTGAAGCATTGAATACTGCGAATAAAAAAGAAGTTGTTAAAACTTGATCAAGAAGAAGCGTTATCTTCCCAGAATTTATTGGTCATACTTTTGCTGTCCACAATGGAAAAGAACATATTCCAGTTTATGTTACCGAAGATATGGTTGGTCATAAATTGGGAGAATTCTCACCAACAAGAAAATTTGGTGGACATGGCGATGATAAGAAGAAGAAAAAATAATTAAATTCAGAAAGTGAGTATTAATAAATGGATGTAAGAGCAAACTTAAGAAGTATTAGAATATCGCCACGAAAAGTAAGATTAGTTACCGATTTAATTCGGAATAAAAAAGTGGGAGACGCAATAGTTATTCTTAACAACACAAACAAAAAATCATCAGTTCCAGTTCAAAAATTAGTTAAATCAGCGGTAGCAAATGCCGTTAATAATAATGGATTGGATGCTGATTGCTTATTTATTAAAGAAATCTTCGTTAACGAAGGACCAACATTAAAACGTTTCCGTCCGCGTGCACATGGGCGAGCATATGAAATATTGAAGAGAACAAGTCACATCACAGTTACTGTTAGTGATAGACAACAATAAGAAAGGAAGATAACAAGAGATGGGTCAAAAAGTTAGTCCAACAGGATTACGCGTTGGAGTTATTAAAACGTGAGATTCAAGATGATACGCTGAAAAGCAAGAATATGTCAAATGATTGCATCAAGATATCAAGATTAGAAAAGCTCTAATGAAAGAATTAAAAGGAGCAAGTGTTTCTAAAATTGAAATTGAACGAACAAAAAAAGAGATTGTTATCTTTATTAGAACTGCTCGTGTTGGTGTTGTCTTAGGACAAGAAGGAAAAAACATCGCAAAATTAGTAAAATTAGTACATGTTACAATCGGCGATCGTAAAATAGAAGTAAAAATTAATGTTGTTGAAATTAAAAACCCAGACACTGATGCACAATTAGTGGCGAATACCATTGCTGAACAGATTGTTAATCGTGCTTCATTTAGAAGTGTTCAAAAATTAGCAATTAAAAAAGCAATGAAAGCTGGAGCACAAGGAATTAAAACTTCCGTTTCAGGACGTTTAGGTGGTGTAGATATGGCACGAACAGAAGGATATACCGAAGGAACCGTACCATTAGCAACTTTACGTAGTGATATTGATTATGCTTTAGCCGAAGCTTTAACAACCTATGGCCAAATTGGAGTTAAAGTTTGAATTTGTAAGGGAGAAATCCTAAGCAAAGAATTAGTTTCTACAAGTGATGAAAAACCAAAGTTTGAAAAACGCGACTTTAATCGTTCAAACAATAATCGTCGTGATCAAGGACCAAAATCACACCCTGCTGCTAAGGAGGCAAAATAATGTTATTACCAAAAAGAACAAAATATCGTCGTCCGCATCGTATTAAATATGAAGGAAAAGCAAAAGGAAATACGAAAGTAGATTTTGGAGAATTTGGATTAAAATCACTAGATGGAGCGTGAATTACAAACCGCCAAATTGAAGCAGCGCGGATTGCAATGACACGTTATATGAAACGTTGAGGAAAAGTTTGAATTAGAATTTTTCCTCATATGGCAAAAACAAAAAAACCATTAGAAGTTCGAATGGGTTCAGGAAAAGGTTCACCTGAAGAATGAGTAGCAGTTGTTAAAATAGGAACGGTCATGTTTGAAGTGGCAGATGTTTCTGAAGAAACTGCCCGTGAAGCATTACGATTAGCAATGCATAAATTACCAGTAAGATGTAAGATTGTTAAAAAAGGAAAAGAGTAAGAGATGAATGATTTAACCAAAAAATCAGTTGAAGAATTGAAAAAACTGGAAGAAGAATCACGTGCTGAATTATTTGCGTTACGATTCCAATCAGCAATGGGGAATTTAGAAAAACCACATCGCATTGGGGAATTAAAAAAGCAAATTGCTTGCATTTTAACAATCTTATCTGCTCGTAAAAATGCTGGGGAAAACACCGCAATTAATGTTAAAGTTAATTTAAATGAAACATATGCGAAAATTGAAAAAGAATCACAAGCATTTGCAAAACAACGCAAGGCAAAAATTGAGCAAATGATGGCTGAGCAACAAGCTGCTGAAGGAGAAATGCCAAGTTTAATGGATTTACCATTAAATGACGCAATGGACTTAACAGAAGAAGCTGTTGTTTCAACAACAGGAGAAGCAAATGTTCTTGATGAACAAAAAACACCAGTTGCGACAAAGAAACCAGCCGGTGGGAAAGAATCTCCTAAGAAAAAAGTTGTTGGGGAAGAAAAACCGACAACTGGAAAAGCAGCTATATCAGCTGTAAAAAAAGCCTCAGTGGCTAAAAAAGATGTTGTACAAGAAACTAAAACTTATAAAGATGCAACATTAAAAACTTTAATTAAAGAAAAAGCTGCGGCAAAGAAACCAGCAGCAAAAAGTAAAATAACACCAAGCGACAAAACAACAGTAACTGTTAAATCAGTTACTTCGGCTAAAGCACACATTGAAGTACCAAAAGGAGCAAAAAAAGCAGAGCCAACTAAGACAACTAAAAAAACAACTGAACTTAATGCAAAAGAAAAATTAGCAGCAATTAAAAGTTCTGTTGCGATGGGTGGCACTGCAAAAGGGTGTGGTTCAGGAGTTAAAATTGATTTAGAATTAAAAACAAAAGACCCTAACGCAAAAGAATATACTTATGGTACAAATTGAAAAGAAAATCGTGATAAAATCTTAACCTCTAGTAAAACAACAAAAAAGCCGATGACAAAACAACTAAGAAAGGGACAGGGAAAAAATAATGAAAAGAAATAGTCGTAAAGTCTTACAAGGACGTGTTATTTCAGATAAAGCTGAAAAAACAATTACTGTTTTAGTTGAAACATATAAAAATAACCCCTTATATAAAAAACGTGTAAAGTATTCAAAAAAATATTTAGCACATGATGAACAAAATCAAGCCCACATTGGAGATAAAGTAAGCATTATGGAAACGCGTCCTTTATCAAAAACTAAACACTTTCGTCTAATTCAAGTTATTGAAAAAGCAATTGGTTAGTAAGAAGAGGATAATAAAAAAATGATCCAACAAGAATCAAGATTAAAAGTTGCTGATAACTCTGGGGCAAAAGAAGTGTTAGTAATTAAAAATTTGGGTGGTTCATGACGAAAGTTTACTAATATTGGGGATATCGTTGTATGTACAATTAAAAAAGCAACCCCGGGTGGAATTGTCAAAAAAGGACAAGTTGTTAAAGCGGTTATCGTGCGTACTAAACGTGGTTTAAAACGAAGTGATGGAACACAAATTCAATTTTCAGAAAATGCTGTAGTATTAATTAAAGATGATAAAAACCCACGTGGAACACGGATTTTTGGGCCAATCGCCCGGGAAGTTAAAGATGCTGATTTTGTAAAAATTGCATCATTAGCACCAGAAGTATTATAGGAGACTATTATGAATAAAGTTAAATTTAAAAAAGGTGACTTAGTGAAAGTTATAGCCGGAAAACATAAAGGAACAGAAGGTCCAATCATTCGTGTCTTACGTGAAAAAAGTCGTGTGGTAATTGAAGGAATTACAAATATTAAACATGTGAAACCTTCACAAGATAACACTGAAGGAAGAATTCAACAAGTTCCCGCTTCAGTTCATATTTCAAATGTTGCATTAATTGATCCAAAAAATAAAAAAGAAGTTACTAAAATTAGTTATCAAATTGCTGATAATGGTAAAAAAGATCGCATTGCTCGTAAATCAAAAGCGCATTTAGCGTAGAAAGGAATAATGATTAATAATGAATGTTAATTTAGAAAAAAAATATAAGAATACAATTGTTAAAGAATTATTCAAAGAGCAAGGTTTTCAATCAATAATGCAAGTTCCTGTTGTTAAAAAAATTGTTGTTAACATGGGAGCTGGGGATGCAACACAAAATAGTAAAGTAATTGAAGATATTACAAATGAATTAGCATTAATAACTGGGTTACGACCAGTTGTTACCAAAGCTAAAGGTTCAATTGCTTCCTTTAAATTACGTGAAGGAATGCCAATTGGAACAAAAGTTACTTTACGTGGGAAAAAAATGTATCAGTTTTTAGATAAACTAATCAACATTGCTTTACCACGAGTAAGAGATTTCCGTGGGCTTAATAAAGATGCCTTTGATGGGCGTGGAAATTATACCTTAGGAATTAAAGAACAAATTATTTTCCCTGAAATTGACTATGATAAAGTTAAAAGAGTACGGGGAATGGATATTACAATTGTCACAAGTGCAACAAATGATGATGATGCTCGAGCATTATTAAGCAAAATGGGAATGCCATTTAAAAAATAGGAGGAAAGAAGATATGGCCAAAAAATCATTAAAAGTTAAACAACAATGCCATCCAAAATTCAATGTAAGAGGTTATACTCGATGTGGAAACTGTGGACGACCTCATGCTGTGTTACGTAAATTTGATTTATGTCGTTTATGCTTTAGAAATTTAGCAAGTAAAGGACAAATTCCTGGGGTTAGAAAAGCTTCATGATAGAAAGAGAGACTAATTAATTATGATGATTGATACAATCGCTGATATGTTAACAAGAATTCGCAATGCTAATCAACGTTTACACAAAAGTGTAAAAATGCCGTCAAGTAAAATGAAAGTAAGAATTGCTGAGATTTTGAAAGAAGAAGGCTATGTCGAAGACTTTAAAGTATCAGGAGATATTAAAAAAGACTTAACGTTAACTTTAAAGTATAAAGGTAAAACAAAAGTTATTTCAGGATTAAAACGAATCTCAAAACCAGGTTTAAGAGTTTATGTAACCGTTGAAGAAGTACCTCAAGTTTTAAATGGGATGGGAATTGCAATTATTTCAACAAATCAAGGAATTATGACAGACAAAGCAGCAAAACAAGCTCACTTAGGTGGCGAAGTTATTGCTTATGTGTGATAGAAATATTTAAAGGAGAGCAAAACAATGTCTCGAATTGGTAATAGAGAGTTAAAAATTCCAGTTGGTGTTGAAGTAACAATTCAACCAAATAATGTTATTGTAAAAAGCGCAAAAAGACAATTAGAACAAGCAATTCCAAGTGTTATTACTGTTGCCGTCAAAGAAGGTGTTGTGACAACAACTAGAGCAAATGATGTGAAACATAGTAAGCAATTACATGGCACAATTAATTCTTTAATTCAAGGAATGTTAGAAGGTGTCAGCAAAGGTTTCAAAAAAGAATTAGAAATTAATGGAGTAGGGTATCGTGCGGCGTTAGCTGGTGATAAGTTAACGTTAAGTTTAGGATATTCTCATCCAATTGAATATAAAATTCCGCAAGGAATTACAATTACACTTCCAAAACCAACACAAATTATTGTAGAAGGAATTTCAAAACAATTAGTTGGGGAAGTAGCTGCAAACATCAGAAATTATCGTAAGCCAGAACCTTACAAAGGTAAAGGAGTTAAATACAAAAACGAACACATTATCCGTAAAGAAGGAAAATCTGCTGGTAAATAGCAGAAGAAAGGAATATCAACAATGGCAAATTTACAAAGTCAAAGTCGTAGTGCAAAACGAAAAAGAAGACATTTTCGTGTTCGTGCCAAAATTAATGGTACAACAGCTGTTCCTCGTTTAAATGTGTTTAAATCAAATGGGCATTTTTATGCTCAATTAATTGATGATGTGAAGCAAAAAACAATTGTTGCAGCCTCAACATTAAAAATGGCTGGTTTAAAATCAACAAGCAATATTGCAGCGGCAGAAAAAGTTGGCAATGAAATTGCAAAAAAAGCACTTGATAAAAAAGTTACAACGGTAGTATTTGATCGCGGTGGATATTTATACCATGGCAAAGTAAAAGCATTTGCAGAGGCTGCTCGTAAAGCAGGACTGAAATTTTAAAAGGAGCAATAAGAAGATATGGCAGAGAATAAAACAGATTTAAAACCAAATACAGGAAACTCAGCTCAACCAGCAGCAAAAAAAGAAGGACCACAACATAATTTTCGGCAAGGCAATCAACGTTTTGAACGTAATAATGATCGTCGTGGTGATGAAAATATGTTTGAAGAAAAAGTCGTAACAATTCGTCGGGTTACTAAAGTAACAAAAGGAGGACGCCATTTCCGCTTTGCGGCAGTTGTTGTGATTGGTGATAAAAAAGGTCGCGTTGGTTTTGGGACTGGAAAAGCAAACGAAGTTCCTGATGCAATCAAAAAAGCAATTAAAGAGGCAAAAAAACAATTAGTAAAAGTGCCACTAGTGGGAACAACTGTTCCACATGAAGTTATTGGTCATTTTGGAGCAGGAAAAGTATTAATTAAACCAGCTCGCAAAGGGACAGGAATTATTGCTGGAGGACCAGCCCGAGCTGTGATTGAATTAGCAGGTTTAGCAGATGTTTATACAAAATCATTAAGATCAAATACCCCAATTAATATGATTCGTGCAACATTAGATGGTTTAAGTAATTTACGAACAATTGATCAAATTGCAAAATTACGTGGTAAAACCGTAGAAGAGTTACAAGGATAAGAGGGCAGAACAATGAAATTAAACGAATTACAGTATACTGATGGAGCCCGTCATAGTAAGAAACGACTAGGACGAGGAACTTCATCAGGATTAGGAAAAACAGCTGGTAAAGGACATAAAGGGCAAAATGCCCGCACCGGTGGTGGTGTTCGCCCTGGATTTGAAGGGGGACAAACTCCTATCTTCCGTCGTTTACCAAAGGTTGGTTTTACTAATTTAACAACCAAAAAATATGTCTTATTAAACTTAAATGATTTGGAAAAATTAGGATTGAATGAAATTAACCATCAAACATTAGTTGCCAAAAAAGTGCTAAAAAATGAAAAAGAATTAATTAAAATCTTAGGTAATGGTACAATATCTAAGAGTGTTAATGTTAAAGTTAACAAAGTTTCGCAAACTGCAAAAACAGCAATTGAAAAAGCTGGAGGAAAAGTGGAGGTAATATAGTGAAAACTGGAGGTAATATAGTGAAAACTAAAGCGAAAAAAAGAAAAATGACTCGCCATAATCGCGAGGTTGACATTGTTAAATCATCAAACTTTTTTGTTAAAAATAAAGATTTGATTAAACGAATTTGTTTTACTTTATTAATTTTAGTTTTAATTCGTTTAGGTAGTTATTTAACAGTCCCAGGCGTAAAAATTTCACCTGACTTTCAAGATTTATCAAACAATGATCAGTTCTTTAGTTTGATTTCAATGTTAGGAGGAGGAACGCTTGGAAAGTTTTCAATTTTAGCTTTAGGAGTATCACCATATATTACTGCTTCGATTATTGTACAGTTATTATCAACTGATGTAATTCCGCCTTTATCACGCTGAGCAAAAAGTGGAAAACGTGGGCGGAAAAAATTAGATCGCTTAACAAAGTGATTAACAATTCCATTTGCAATTATGCAAGGAATTGCCACAATTTTTACTATGGCAAACCAAGGCATTATTTCTCCAAAATGAGATTCATCTGATTTTGGAACAGGAAGTCCGATCTTTTATTATACATTAGTTCCAACCGCCTTAATTGCAGGAACAATGTTAATGCTTTGATTAGCAGATCAAATGACAATTAGAGGGATTGGTAATGGGGTCTCATTAATTATTTTTGCTGGAATTGTTGCGCAATTACCAAATAATTTACAAACAACTTTTAAATTCTGAATTTCAGGACAAGAAGACATTAACTTATTATTTGATGGAATTTTAAAATTCTTAGTGTATGTTGTAATGTTCTTATTAGTGGTTTTATTTGTTGTAATGTTAAATGAATCAGAACGGAAATTGCCAATTCAGCAAACTGGAAGTGGTTTGATATCTGGAAATGAAGAAACCCGCCCCTTCTTACCATTAAAAATTAATTCCGCTGGAGTTATTCCCGTAATTTTTGCCTCGGCATTAATTTCAGCCCCAATTACTGTTGCACAGATTATTAGTGTAAGTAATCCAAATAATGGTTTTGTGCAATTTACCAATAATTATTTATCGTTTAGTACATGACCAGGAATTATTATTTATGCGATTTTAACAATTTTATTTACTTTCTTATATTCACAAGTGCAAATGAATCCTGAAAAAATTGCTGAGAATTTTCAAAAGGCCGGAACCTTTATTCCTGGTATTCGCCCTGGGAAAGAAACTGAAAAATACATTAAGGGAACAATTAACCGTTTAAGTATTTTAGGGTCAGTCTTTTTGGCGGCAATTGCAATTTTACCTTATGTGATTAGTAAATTAACAGCTTTACCAAGTGCATTAGCAATTGGAGGAACAGGATTAATTATTATGGTATCAGTCGCATTAGAAACAATGCGTCAAGTTAAAGGACGAATTACGCAACAAGCGTTTATTGATAAAAAGTCGCAACAATTAACGGATGATACTAAAGATTCATATTTATGATAGAAAGCCAGAGGAAAGTTAATGCGAAATTTTATTTTGTTAGGAGCTCCTGGTAGTGGAAAAGGAACCCAATCAGACCATTTAGTTAAAAAGTTTGGTTTTACGCATATTTCAACCGGTAATATTATTCGTGATAATACTAAGCAAAACACACCATTAAGTATTTTGTGCCAACAGTATGCTGACCAGGGAAAATTAGTTCCTGATGATATTATGATTCAAATGGTTGAAAATCATTTACAAACAGTAACTGGTGATTTAATTTGAGATGGTTTTCCGCGCACAATTGCGCAAGCAAAAAAATTAGATCAATTATTGCAAAAACTAAATAGCAGGGTTGATCATACATTATATTTTGAAATTGATGAAGCAAAGTTAATCGAACGAATTACGGGACGTTTAACTTGTCCAACTTGTGGACGAACATATCATAAAACAGCAGTGCCCCCAAAAGTGGCATGAGTTTGTGATGATGATCAAACCCCATTAGTACAACGTAAAGATGATAATGAAGAAAAAATTAAAATTAGATTAGCGGCATATCATGCTGATACTGCACCGTTAATTGAATATTATTTAAATCAGCAAGTATTAACCGTTATTGATGCTGATATGGAAGGAAATGCTGTCTGAGATCAAATTATGGCAGTTTTAAAATAACGGAGATTGGAGGTAATAGATAAAATGGCCAAAACTGATTTATTAGAAGTACAAGGAACAATTTTAGAAGTATTACCAAATACAATGTTTAAGGTGCAATTAGAAAATGGTGCAACTATTTTAGCTCACGTTTCGGGTAAAATCCGGATGAATTACATTCGCATTTTACCCGGCGATACAGTAGTTGTTGAAATGTCACCTTATGACTTAGAACGTGGGCGTATTGTTTTTAGACATAAATAAACAAAATAACAAAAATTTTGGTAAAGGAGAATACACGATGAAAGTAAGATCATCAGTTAAAAAAATCTGCGACAAATGTCGTGTAATTAGAAGAAAAGGGCGTGTGATGATAATTTGTTCACAGCCAAAACATAAACAACGACAAGGTTAAAAAGGGAGGAAAAGAATATGGCACGTATTGGCGGAGTAGATATTCCAAATGATAAGCGCGTAGTAATTGCGTTAACATATATTTATGGAATTGGAAAACCACAATCACAACAAATTTTAAAAGAAGCAAAAATATCAGAAGATATTCGTGTGAAAGATTTATCAGAAGATGAATTAACAACAATTAGAAATGAAATTGCCAAATTAAAAACCGAAGGAGACTTACGACGTGAAGTTGCCTTGAATATTAAACGTTTAATGGAAATTGGTAGTTATCGTGGAATGCGTCATCGTAAAAGTTTGCCAGCACGCGGACAGTCGTCAAAGCAAAATGCACGAACAGTTAAAGGACCACGTAAAACAGTTGCTAATAAGAAAAAATAGTAGATAAGGAGAACAATTATGGCTGTTAGAAAAAAAACGAATAAGAAAAAAGTTAAAAAAAATGTCCTAAAAGGAATTGCACATATTCATTCAACTTTCAATAATACAATTGTTACCCTTTCTGATGAAGCGGGTAATGTCATTTCATGAGCATCAGCAGGAGCAATGGGTTTTAAAGGAAGTAAGAAGTCAACTCCTTATGCTGCCCAAATGGTTGCTGAAGCAGCTGGAAAAGCAAGCCAAGAACACGGAATGAGTAGTGTTCAAGTTGAAGTAAAAGGGCCAGGCCCAGGGCGTGATGCTGCGGTACGGAGCATTCAAGCAATTGGATTAGAAATCACTTCAATTAAAGATGTAACGCCAATTCCTCACAATGGGGCACGTCCACCAAAAAGACCAAGAGGATAGGAGAAAGATTAGGCGATGAAACAATTTATTAGACCAGAATTTAAATTACAAGCAGAAGATAAAGCCAATAATTACGGAAAATTTTTAGTTGAACCGTTAGAACGAGGATTTGGTGTTACATTAGGAAATGCGATACGTCGAACATTACTATCAGCAACACCAGGAGCCGCTGTTTTTGCTGTTCGAATTAAAGGTGCCTCGCATGAATTTACTGCTATTCCCGGTGTTGTTGAACATGTTACAAAAATAATTTTAAATATTAAAAATTTAGTATTAAAAATTAATCAAGATATTATTCCAGATGGAGAATCAGTAATTTTAAAAGTAGTTTCTTCAAAAGAAGGAGAAATTTATGCAAGAGATTTAGTTGTCCCAACTGGAGTAGAAGTTATCAATGGTGATTTATTATTAGCAACAATTGCTAAAGGTGGAGAATTAGACTTGGAGCTACATGCTCGTAATTCACGTGGGTATAAATCATTTACAGATAATAAAAAAGAAAAAAAATATGCTGATTTAATTGTAATTGATTCAAATTATTGTCCAATTCAGCGTGTGGCTTATAATGTTGAACCAACAAAGGTGGGGAAAAATGCTGACTTAGAAAAATTAGAATTAGAAATTCAAACTGATAGTTCAATTACGCCAGTTAACGCTGTTGCAATGGCAGCAAAAGTTATTACTGAGCATTTAGAATTCTTTGTTAACTTGAATGAAGCAATTAAAGCAACCCAAATTATTTCATCTGAAGCAGAAGCGGAAGAAGATGAATTAGATCGTAGCATTGATGAAATAGAGTTTACGCAACGTTCACAAAATTGCTTAAAAAGAGCAAAAATTGATACTTTACGTGATTTAGTTTCAAAATCAGAAGATGAAATTCAAGAAATTAGAAACTTAGGGAAAAAATCATTAACAGAAATTAAAGACAAAGTGGCCCAATTAGGTTTACACTTTCGACGTGATTAAGAGAGGTGAAAAAGGATGTCATACCAACAAAAAAGAGGGAAAAATACTGCATGAAGAAATGGCTTAATGCGTAATTTAGCAACCGAATTAATTATTAATGAACGGTTGGAAGTAACAGAAACACGCGCCAAAGAATTACGCCGTCATGTTGATAAATTAGTGACACTAGGAAAACGACAAGATTTACATGCTCGTCGTCGTGCTGCTAGTTTTTTACGTGATATTGATGCAAATGAAAAGGAAACCGCATTACAAAAATTATTTAATGGCATTGCCAAAAAATATAAAACTCGTAATGGTGGTTATACACGCATTTTAAAATTAGATAATCGTAAAGGAGATAATGCTCCGATGGTGATTATTGAATTAGTCTAACCAAAAAACTAACTGTTGTGTTGTTAGTTTTTTTCTTTTTATGATAAAATAAAATCTGAAAGGAATTTAACGATGATTACAATTAAAACAGACCAAGAAATTGAATATATGCGGAAAGCTTGTTTAACATTAAAACAAATTCTTCAAGAATTAAAAGCGATGATTAAACCAGGAGTAACAGGCGTTATGCTTAATCAACGCGCAGAAGAAATTATTCGAGCAAATAATTGCCAACCAAATTTTAAAGGTTTATATGGTTTTTCCGCGACTATTTGTGTTTCTTTAAATGAAGTTTTAGTGCATGGAATTCCAAATCATACGCCATTTGTGGAAGGTGACCTTGTTTCTGTTGATGCGGGTTGTTCATATGAAGGTTATAATAGTGATGGCGCTTTTACTGTAATTGTTGGAAAACTGCGCACAAGAGAACATGTGAAGTTATTAACTGTCACTGAAACAGCACTAGCAAAAGCAACCGCAATTTTAAAACCAGGAGTACGAATTGGTGATATTGGTGAAACAATTCAAACATATGTTGAAGGAGAAGGTTTTTTCTTACCAACTGAATTTACTGGTCATGGAATTGGGCGTGAATTACATGAAGAACCAATGATTCCTAATGTTGGAACAGCGGGGGTAGGAATGCGCTTACAAGCTGGAATGACAATTTGTATTGAACCAATGGTTCAAATTGGGACTAAAGCAATTAAAATGTTAGATGATAATTGAACACCAGTGTCAGCGTTACATTTATGTAGTGCCCATTTTGAAGATACAATTTTAATTACTCCGACTGGATATGAAGTTTTAACTTAATTATTTTTAAAAATAATAATCGTACCGAATCCTTAATAAAGTATTTGACCCATTTTTTAATTTTCTTGTGAATGAATTGAAAAATTGGTAATTATTGTGTACCATAAATGAGTAGGGCTTTATGTTTAACATGAAGGGAGCTATTATGCGATTTAAACAAAGAAATTGAGTTTGAAAAATTAATATTTTTGGCAAACATATTAAAGCTGGAGCAGGAAAACGAAATCCGTTTGATTATGCCCGAGTTAAAAAAATGACCCGAGAATTAATTAGAAAACAACGATTAGAAGCAAAAGCAAATAAAAATAATAACTATCAATTTTAAAAAACCATACTTTCTTAGTATGGTTTTTTAAATTATTTATTAAGTTGATAACTATTTTTAGTTTTTTGATAAATCATTGTTTTGTAATCTTTATCAAGAAAGCCAATAAATGTAAAAACACCAACAAAATGATAACCAATACCTAATTCTTTTTCATTTAATTTTGCAAAAGTAATTAATTGGGTTTGACGTTCTAATTGTTTTTCGCCTAATTTTTGTTGTTTTGTCTGATCATTTGTGTCATTAAAATAATAAATATAATTTCAGTCATCGGACATATAATTTGCATATCCCTTTAATTGCTAATGCTTTTTGGGTGAGAGAAACAATATTAGAAAATCAAACTTGTTGATAATGATTAATATTATAGCCACTTGTTAAAGTTGAAAGCTGATTTTCATCAGTAAATAAGGTGCTCAAGACATCAAAAATTGTTCGAAATATTATTTTATCATCAGTTGTAATTTCTTTTTTTTGCAAAATTTCTTTAATTTTGTCGAAAACTCTTRATATTTATAAAATATAYCTTTAATTTTGTCGAAAACTCTTGATATTTATAAAATATACCTAAAATTAGGTATATTTTTAATATATGGAGGTAAATAATTAATGAAAAAAATAATTACAGAATTAATAAATAGCTTAACAGATGATCAATTTTTAGAATTTTATGAAAAAATAAAACAACAAGCAGACTTAATTAAAAAACAAAAACGTTTAAATGAAATTGATCAAAAATTTAGAGATAAAGGCATTACATGTCCTAATTGCAAATCTTTTCATTGTGTTAAAAATGGTCATAATTCCGAAGGAAAACAAAAATATTTATGTAAAAAATGTCGTGCTAGTTTTGATGCATTYW
>NZ_RXFZ02000001.1:0-23369 GCF_044714365.1 Spiroplasma sp. hy2 | reverse complement strand
TRAGTTCAATTATAAGTTGGAATAGGATCTTTTTTAAATCAATTTCAAGGTAATGCACCCTTTAATCAAGTTGTTTTATCTTGTTTCATTAATTAAAACTCCTTTCTAACTTATTCTTTTTCTTTCAATACTTAATGTTTGGATTTCATATTTAACGCCATTTTGATTTAATAAATTAATAACAGCATTTTGATAACCTTTTCTTAAACTAATAGATATTGTAAAAATAGGTAACCCTGAAAATTGAAAGGTATTTCCAACTACTACATCATAATTTTTATCAAATCCTTTTTCACTAAAAATTAATGAACTTTTATAAATAGTTTTGTTTTCTTTTAAATATCCTAATTCAACTTTATATTTATATATTCCATTAGGAGTAACTGGCAAAATATATTGAGTATCATTAGGTTTAAAATCACTAGTATTAACTAATTCTCAATCACTACTCCCGCTAATAGATATATCACCACTCCCTAATAATGAATTACCATTAATAGTTTTAATGTTTGTTCCACTTATTAATTTATCTTGTTTATCTAATAAAATATTATCAATTGCAGCTGCATCGTAATAATTATTTTTTAAGTCTTGAGATGTTTTTACAATATATTTACCATCTTGCTTATCAATATAATCTTTATTTAAATCACTATCTTTAATACCATCTGATGGAATATCACCACTTTGTTTTGCTTTTCAGACATTATCTTCATAATAAATCGTGTTATTATCAAATGGAACTATTAATTTAATATATTCATTATAATCAATTTTAGAAAAATCATTAATAATTGGATAAGTAATATTTATTGAATTATCTGTTTGTAATCGTTCTTTTAATCAAAATAATAATGTTGGATAAAAAGTTTTTTTATTAATATGTTTATATTCTTCTTCTCATGGATGAGCATAATTATCTAAACTATAATTATATGGTCTAGATACTGTTTTACTAGATATAATATCAATAATTTCACCTGCTAATTTTAAAGCATTTTTTACATCACGAGTAATATTTTCATTTGCCTCAGGATCATTAGTTTGTGAGTAAGCAACTCCACCTTGTGAAAATGAAGCACTACCTGTTAAGTCATTAACTCCTTTTGGTAAATATCAATTCATAACTGCTAATAAACAAGCAGATTGAATATAACTTAATCATTTATCATATTCAATTAAACCAGTATTATCTTTTTTAATTCAAGGAAATAAATCTTTTTTATTAATTTTATCAGATATTGTTCCACCTGATAATCTATCCATTCATAAACTAGTTTTTAAAATAGCATTATAAATTAAATTATCATTATAAGCAGATTGTTTACGATCATTAATAGGTTGTCAAAGTTTACTTTCTTTAACATCTTCAACTGTTATAAATAACAAATTACTTAAATTATTTTCCATATAAAACACCCCTTAATTGATTACGATATTTATTTTTTAAATTATTTGGTTTATAACTATTAACCTTTCTTTTGGTTTTATTAATTGCTTTAATAGATTTATTAATCTGATAAAATTTATTTTTAACTGGTGTTTTATATAAATTCTTAATATTTTTAACATCACTTCGGCGTTCACGATATCATTTTTTATTATTAATTTCACCAGCAAAATTAAAATTAAAATGTCCAATCTTTAAATTATTAATAAACTTTTTAATTTGTTGTAATTTTTGAACTGTTGGTAATGTTAATTTAGTAGTTCCTTTGGGATATTTTTCTTTTAATTCTCTTGGTAATCGTTTTTTAATATAATTTCTTAAATGAGATGGTAACCATTTTCTTAATCAATATCTTCAAAATAAAGTTCCTGCATTAGATACAGCATTACTTAATAATTTTCATATTTCAACTGGAACACTAGGATAAACATAAGGTCCATAAAACTTAGGATGTTTTGCTGTTTTTGTATATATTAAAATAGTTAAATTACCTGTTAAAGTTAACTTATTTGTAATATTAAACATACCACTATCAAGTCAACTACTATTTAAAGGTTGTCAATTAGTATTTAGATAATTTTCATTTTTAAATTGTTCTCTATTTTTAATATTATTATCTTTTTCTAATTGACTTAATATTTGTTGTATTTCTTTTTTATGACCTTTTTTAATTAAATCTAAATAAGTAAATGGATTTAATCACTGATAAATATCTTCAACTTTACTTGTAATTTTATTATATTTATCAGTAATATAATTAATTGGTTTTAATACTTTATTTTGAACTTGATTAACTCTATTAATTAAATTTACAAATTTACTTATTAAAGGTTTATTTTCTAAATTAGATACTAATAAAGTTAAAACTCGTAATATTAATAAATTCATTGTTTATTAAGAATTTTTAATTACTACATCAATTGGATTTGTTTGACCAGTAGCRTTGTTTTTACCCTCAATTTGAACTTCAACAGTTTTATTGTTTGTAATATCAATTGGTCAATCTTCACCTTTACTTTCAATAAAGTAATCATAATCATTTTCTGTTAAAGAATTATTTACCGCTTTTACTGATTTTAAAACAACATCTTTAAATTGTGGTTTTAATTGTTCTGCTGTTGTTTGTGTTGGGTCTGTAACGTGAATAGTTGGTTTATCTAATTTATTAATTCCACTAATATCAATTTTATTTGATGATGGAATTACATAATCAACAGGAACTCTAAATGTTTTATTAAGATTACTTTTAGCAGTATTAATTTCATCTTGGGTTGGCGCTTTTTCTAAAATAATTTTACATGTTTTTGGATATAAAATTGTTGGTGTTGCATATTGTACTTTACCAATTCATTTAGGGTTAGCAGTATCATTATCTAAAACTTGTTGAATAGTATCCATATTAATTGGATATGCTCATACTTGTTTATTAATAATTAAACCATTTACATTAGTAAAATTATAACCTTTATCACGGTTAACTTGTCCTTTTGTATATGTTTTTTCTAAATGAAAACTTTTAGATACAGGAATACCCATTGCTGTATTTTCATATAATTCACCATTAACCATTGCTTTTAATTGGGCTTGTGAACCAATTACTTTTAAATACGCAGGTGTTAATCCTAAATAGGCTCTACGACCTAAAACCATAAACATTTTATCTGTTGGCAATCCAAAATATAAATTACTAATTTGATTTGTTAATTCAATCAAAGTTTCATTTAATGTAAAGAATGCCTTATTTGCATCATCAGCATTTTCTGCTGTATAACTACGAAATGGAATTACTTCATATTGACCATCTGCTAAACAATAATCATAAATAGCCTGAATTAATTCACATTCTAAATTAACAAATTTATTTTGTACAACACTAGAAATAGCATCAGCAATAACACCATTTTTAATATTTTGTTCTATTAATGCCAAGTCAAAAGCCTCATTCATTAATTTTAAATTAAATCTCTTATCAATAGGAACTGGAATTCTTGTTAATCCCATTGTTTGAGTTGTMCCACCATTTGGTAATGAATAATCATCTTGTCATACCACACGATGAGTTAAATTATATAATGCTTGTCCYGCATTAGGTAATCAAGCAACTTGTTCGGCAGTTGCTGTTGCATACTGCATAATACTTGCATATTCATTGAATAAAGGTCCACGCAATAAAGCATTAACCATATCAACATACGCTTTTTGGTTTGTTGTATTACCTTCTAATGTAAAAGGTACTTGTGGCAAATTAATTGTTGCCATAATATTCACTCCTTATTATCTAAGGTTTTTAAGTGTATAATCAGTTAATTTTTTAATTTCCTCAGGAGTATATGCTCCTTTTTCTTTAATACTTTCAATTTCATCATTTTTATTTTCAACCGATTTTTCAATCATATCTTTAATAAAATTAGTTGGTGAAACTGACTGTTGTTCTTCAACAAACAAATCAGGTTTTAATTCTTTTAAAGTTTGCATTTTTTCAGTTAAAGAACTACCACTAACTTTATCTAAATTAGTTTTAATATCTTCAATTTTAGTAGATGGAACATCTTTAAAAGCTTTTAATTCATCTAATTCATTAGATAATTTAATAAAGTCTTCTTTTGATATAACATCTTCGCGTTTTTGCACACTTTCTCTAATTTGTTTGGCTTCATTATTAAACTGATTTAAGATATTTTCTGCAATCTCTTCACTTAAACCTTGTTCGATTAATTGTTCTTTTGCAATTGCCATTTTATAAACCTCTCTTTTTTTATTCTTGTCCGATTAACAAGTCAGCATAAACTCTTTTTTGATACAAAAAGATTAAAACTTAAATCAATTATATACCTATAGTTTATAAATACAATACTTTTTATAAACAAATACTAAACTTAATGTATTTTGTTGTTAATTTAGGCCTTAAAACAAGTAATAAGCACTATTTTACCAAGATAAAATTTTGTAAATAATTCATAATTTTGCTTGTATATATATATATATATATATATAATGAAGGTAAATCTTGATAAAAAGTTTCAAGATTAAGAAAAGGAGAAAAACAAGTATGAAAAAATTACTTAGTTTATTAAGCGTATTAACAATTAGTGGAACTGCTGTTCCAACAACAATTGCCGCTAGTCCTTATCAAAAAGAAGAAACTATAAAAAATAGTAATATTAATTTACAAACAAATAATTTAGAAAATTTAAAAAGAAATAAAAGAGCATGATCATCATTTATTAATAATCTTGAGAATATTAATGAAGCTGAAAGAAAAAAAGAAAGAGATCGTTATATTAAAAATAATTATAAAAAAAATATAAATGAATTAGATATTAAAGAGTGGTTCGCGGGGGGCAAACAATTTTTCGCTTCTTTTACCCCTAATTTTTGGGAAGAAATTATTTGTTTATATGATAATAATAAAAATATTAAAATTGAAGACTTCGGTATTAAATTTAATAATATTTTTGATAAACAAGAAAATAATATTATTGATGACAGAATTCAAAATAATAAAAACTATAGTGACATCAATTTTATTGGTAGAGCAGTTTTTAAAAATTGGAATAAAATAAATGATACTTGACAAAAAAGCACAAAAAAACAACGAATAAGAATTAATGGAGAGCTAGAATCACATAATATTTTTTCAAGTTGAGATGCTAATGATAATTATAAAGTCTATTCAATAAATATAAGAGATGATGAAGAATATATTTCAAATAAATATTTAAAAATAACAGAAGATTTTAATTATGAATGAAATAATTGTGATTTAAGTGATTCAAATATTATTAATTTATATTTAACAGAAGATGATAGTAACTATTTTATATTAAATAAAATTAAAGAAATGTTTCCCAAAATAGATATTTTACAATTTGAAGTTACTGAAAAAACACTTTTTACTTTTTTAAGTAAAGAATTTTCAGCAAAAATTAAAGTTAAAGATAATAGTAATATCTATCCTGCGGGATTTCAAAAAAAAATAATTTTTATGTCTAAAAAATTTTTAGAAGAAGACTTGGCAAAAATACTTAGACAAGAAAATTTAATTCAAAATTGAAATTCAAATTTTAATGAATGAAAAAATGAAATTAATCGTCAAAAAATGCAAGATTTACCTAAATATGGTAATGATGAACGTGGTCAAGCTTTAAAAAGAACTTGAAAAGGAAATCATTTAAGTGAACTTAAAAATAAATTATTATCTTTAAATCATATTTTAGAAACAATTGATAATAAATTTAAAATAAATGAATTGTATAAAACTGTTCAAGGATTACAAAAAGATATTGATGATTTAAAACAACAAATTAGTCAATTAAATCAAAAAATAGATAATATAAAAACCGACTTAGAAGGTAATAAAAATTTAGAAACCTGTACTAAAACTGGGGCTCTTATTTCAGCTACTACAGGATGAATTCCTGTTGTTGGAACATTAGTTTCAGCAATTTCAGGAACAGTTTCAGCAATTTGTGATATAGCTAATACATAATAATAAATTAAAAAGGGAAATAATTAATAATTTATTTCCATTTTTAATTAAATTAAATAAACTTTATCAAAAATAGAAAGGAATTAAATATGAAAAAAATATTAAGTCTTTTAGGAACAATCACTTTATTTGGAACAAGTACAACAAGTTTAGTTGCTTGTAATAAAAAATATACAGAAAAAAATAGTGACTATAAAGAATGAAAATCAATAACTGTAAGACAAGATTTTTTTATTAAAGATTATGATAAAAAAACATATTTATTAATTTTCAATAATGTTTTAAGTCCTAACAATAGTTGAAAAGGGCGTATTATTGATAAAAATACATCAGATTTAAGTAAATTAATGCTAGAACCTGATTGAAAAGTTTATTTATGGTCAGATGAAACAAAAACACCATTTATACCCAATATAAATAGTACAAATAGTAAAATAATTGATAAATAAAAGTGCAATTAGCACTTTTTTAATTTGGTTTGATTATAATCTTAACTGTATTATTACTTTTATTAGTAAAATTTAATTTATCAACAACATTTGAAAAAGTTAAATTAACATTATGTCCTCAATTAGGATAACCCACAGCCCCCATAAACCTTGGTCATATAACTTTTGTAAATCTAATTTTTAATTTTACATCATTAGTATAATATGCTTGTAAATATACATTTTGAACATTATTAATGGGTTTTAAATTTGTACCTGATATTTGCATTAAAAATGATATTATTTGGTCTTTATATTTAGTTTTATATTGTGAAAAAGAAACAGGTCATAATTTATCTGCTTTACTTATAACAAATGTTTTAATTTCTGTTGAAATTTCATTTGTTTTAATAATTTTATTTTGAGGAAAATTAGCATTTGTTTCTTGCTCGCTTCCTGCATGGACAAAATTAAAATCAGATATTTTCCCAACACTAAGATTACATTGACCTCTTCCTACAAATAATTCTATATCACTATAACCGTAATTGGCTATTTTATTAGCCTTATTGATAATATAAAAATTATTAAGATTACTTATTTCAATTGTTTTATAAGCATCTTGGAATTTACTGATACTTTGAATAGTTGGGTCAATTTGTTTTAAATCAATTTCTACCTCATAATAACCTTTATATTCTGCTGTATTATCAAATAAATCAAGCCAACTACTTAATGTAGATTTACACTGAGGTTGTACTGTAAAATTAAAATTAATAGGCAATTTTGCATTAGCAAGAATAATATCCTTTGTATAAGGCTTATAGTTATATGGTACTGGTGGCAGAACATATAGTGGGTAATTAAATGTTGGTATTTCATAGTCATGTGGTAATAGAAAACTAGTTTTATAATTAGTTGTCATATCGCGTAAGTAATTATTTAATGTACTTTTTGTTTTACCTCTGAAACTTCATACTGATAATCGTAAATAATCTTCTTCATTATTTGTATATGGGTTATCAGCATAAAAGATAATTTCAAAATTACCTTTATATAATGCTTGAATTGAAAACATATCAATTATATAACTACAATTTGTTCCGTTTGGTGTCTGTAAGAATTCGCAATCATTATCTTTTTCACTATCACTAACTGGTGTTTGAGCATCTATTGCTTTGGTTTTTTCATTAATTAAATAAACTCTATTAGTTTTAGGATTTAATTGTTTTAAATTATAAGTTGAATAAACTAATTCTTTTGTTGGTTTACCATCTTTAGTTAATACAGTACTTTTTAATTTATCAGTTAATAAAGTTGTAAAACCTAAACTAGTAGCATTTGCTCCAAAWATAGCACCAACTTTATCGTTTCCTTGTTCTCTAAATATTTCAAATGGTAAATAACCTTTACCTTTTGATTTTTCAGACCAAAATGCATCATTATAAAAACTATAAATATTAGCACTCATAAAACCATTAAGTCATTGAAAATTAGGTCAAGTTTTTTCATCTTGATTAATTACTCATCCTCATGGAATACCAAATGAAATAAAGTTTAAGAATTTACCAACTCCGCCTGGTATCGTAAAAGGGTTAAAAACTAATTTTTGAGTATAGTTTAAAGGTAATACTGTAATTTGACGATTAATAAAATTATTCATATTTAAAATATCTCAAACATTACATTTACCCATTTTATTATATTCAATTTGAACTTGCCCAACTGTATTACCAAATTCATCTTTTCTTCTAAAATATGATGAAGCTTGGGTACTAATAATATTATCAACATTACCACTATTTACTTTTACTTTATTTGGTGGTGTTATTTTTCAACTTTTAGATCAATAAAATTCAGAATTATTATCTTCTTCATTAATAGTTGTGCCAACCGTAGGATTAGTTGCTGTTGAACTTGCTTTATCAGTTATTACAATACCTTCACTATTTTTTTGATTTCAAAAGTCGTATCTACTTTCCATATCTTTTTTTCAATCTTCATAACCAGTTATCATTGTTGGTTGAATACCTTGAATGTTATATCAACTTACTTCGGGTGAAGCATAAGTATTWATTTTATCAGGTGGACAAGGATACATGTTATACATTAATAAATCYCGTGAATTCATTACTTTTTTATTAAATTGACCTTTAATAATTGGKCGACCAATAACAGGCATATCAAAAAAGATWGGATTACCATAAAATTTAACTGCCATTGCTCTAACGCCTGGGTCTTTTAATAAAATCTCATCTAATTCAACAATTCCTTTATTTARTTTTTCATCATAAGTTATTTTAGGAAAACAATAACCTTCACCTGGGGCACTTGTTTGAATAAATTGTCTTACTGCCAAACCACTATTACTAATTTTGTCATTAATACTTGAAAATGTAATTTCTTGTCATAAAAAACTACCATCATAAGGTGAATAATAATTAATAACATTTGATGGATATAATCATTGTCTATCTTGTGGTGCAGAATTAATATCACCACCACCAATATTTAAACCACGGTCATTAAATACAGTATAAAAATTATAATAATCATTAATATTTAATTTATCGGCATCTTCATCTAAAATTAATAAAGTATATTGTCTTTCTGTTGATTGCTGTGTAAATACTTGTTCAAATTTAGCTTCACCAAATTGAATTGAACTTCTATCATCAATCATATAAGCATCTCAATATTTACCAACTTTAACTTCTTTTGTATAAAAGTTATCTGCTTTATTATCATTATTCATAAAATAACTTAATTTATATTGATTTAAGTATTCTAGCATTCTATTAATATCATAAATGTTTTCACCATCAATTAATTTTCAATAAACATTATTATTTTCATCTTTTAATTTTATCGCAAAAGGTGTTTCATTATTTGCTCATATTGTTGAGTTAACAGGTTGTTTACTAAAATCATTAATAGTTAATATTTTAATTTCTTCACCTTTATATTTTTGTACTATTTTTAAACTACCTTGTCATTGTGCAATAGTACTTTCCATATTATCAAATATGCGTGAATAACTACCATAATCACTTGGTTTAGCATTATTWGGTTTTCAACCTGTTTCTGTATCAGGTATATATGAACTATAAACATTAAAAGGAAATACCATTCAATGTCTATTATCTCGTATGTTTTCTCTAATATCTATTAAAGTATCATGGGCTTGTCTTCTTAATTCTTCCATAACCCCTGGGTTAATTCTACTCATTTTTTAATTCTCCTTAATTTCTGTTCTACCTTGTAAGGCATTTTGATTATTACCAGTTTCATCATATTCTAGTAATTTATTATTATGTTCTATTTCTTTKGCTTGCATTTTATCTTGTCATTCTTCTATTTTTTCAAAATATTTAGTTGCTTCTAATTCATCAATATTATCATATTCAGTTATWGCTCTTATTGGTTCCATTGTGCCATTATCTAATCTAGCAGTAATTAATTCATTTTGTCGCATTTGGTCTACTAAACTAGCACTAACAAAATCAAAACCATAAGGTCTTTCACCAGTACCATCTCATAAACCATAATATTTTAAAACAGTATCAAACATTTTAGTATAATATTGCTTACGATATGCTTGTAAATATGCTTGTTTTTCTAAATCTTTTGTTTTAGTTAATAATGATTGTGTTTTATTTTGGTCATTATCTGATTTATCACCAAAAGGACTAGAAAAATGACATGCTAAATATACTTGTTCAATAATTGCTTTTTGGTCTTCGGTATATGTTTCTAAGGTTGGTGTACCTTGTACTACTTGTAAAGATTGGGATAATTGACCATCTACTGTTGATGAACTTGATTGAACAAAAATATCATCAAATACATCTTGTAATACTTTTTTATTACCTTTGTTATAAGCAGTCATTAAATCATCACTTAGTATTCCATATCAATGCGTACGATTTGCATATCTTTCTTTTGATTTAATATTAAAACTATCTTCTAAATCAAATTGTAATTTATAACAATTTGCCATTGTAGGTCATGGATTTAAAGTTGTTGATGTTGATAAAAATAAAGGATTAGGTTCATTAATCATTTCTCAAAAAGGTACAACTCCTAATTTATTTTTAAATTCTTGTATTAAAACAGGTTTAACATCATCTTTAATTTGTGTTTTACTTTGTCCAACAACTACTTCATTATTTTTAGGTCAACCTTTAATAACTATTTTATCTTTGGTACAAATTAAATTTAATATAAATCCACTATCACTTTGATGATAATTTAATCAAATATCAGCACCTTGTTCAATTTCATTTATTTTACTTACTCGTGATGTAAAGTTAAAAGGGTTAATTCATAAATCAATATTKCCATCACTAGTTTCTAATAAACCAAAGATAGTTTTACCCATTAAACTTGCTGTTAATTCATTTTTATCTAATTTTTCTTTTATTTTATAAGTTTCATATCATCAATTTAATTTTTCTAAAATATCTTTACGATGAGACTTAAATAAAATATCTTTACCATTTACTAATCGCATTTGATGGCGAGCAATAATATTGGCTAAATTAATAGTTCAATCATAATTATAAAATTTTAAAACACTATTAATATCATTTAAGTTTGGTAAACTAGGGAAAGTATTATTCATTGTTATTTTGCTCCTTTAATTTTAAAATAAGTGCATAATTAATAATATTTACTGTTAATAAATTTGGTTCATTTGCTAAAACTTGTACACATACTTTAACTTTTTGATATTTCTTAATATATTCGTTATATAAATTTAATTTACATATTGCGATATTATCTTTTTTTAATTCTTGACAAAGTCTTTTTTTAACTTGTCCACAAACAGACATATAAGGTCTTTTTGCATTTATTACACGCTCATCATGTATTACATAAATATCTTTTTTCATTAAGTTAATCACTCCCTTTGTTGTCATAATTTATAATCTGCTGAACTATTATGTTTAACCATTGGTACTAATTCAAAGTGTAAAGCATAAAAATCACTATCAAATGTATCATCATATAAATCTAACATTCGTTCTTCTCTWGCATCTGGTTTATCTTCTCATTGAATTAATTCATATTGGGTTTTACTTACAGGACATTTTTCTCATAATCATTTTAATTGATTAGTATTTATTAACATTGTAAATGCTTCTACACGATGTTTTATTTTAAACTTCTGCTTTTGTGCTGGTTTAAAWTTCATGTATTGACCAAAAGTATAATTATATTTTTCTCTATTTAAACTTTCTAATGTTGCATAAGCACTATCATCAACATTAATTGATATTCCTTGTTGTATTAAATTAAAATATTGGTTTAATTGATTGTTGTAAAACTCTAAAATATCTTTAACTTGTTCTAATGGTCCTTTAAATTGTTGAGTAGCATTTGAATGAGTATATTCTGCTACTTTATATGCTTTTTTATCAAATGAATTATATATTCAAAAACTAGCAGCGGTTGTATGTCCTTTTGGACTAGTAGAGTTTGCTAAGTCAACACCACCTAATAATTTAGTAGGTTGAATAATATCTGTTGCTTGCATAATATCAATATATCTTGCAAAGATTGAACCACTAGTATTGCCTGGTAAACCTCAACTCCAAACTCTTGCTCTTTCAATATCTAACTGCTCTAATCTTAATTGTTCATTAACTTTATCTTGTGGTAATTCATAATTTAATCTTCAACTAGAATAATGAATAATAATCTTCATATTTCATTTTTCAATATATTTTATTTGTTCATATTTACTACGCATTATTTCTTCATTAAAAGGTAATAATTCATTACAATAACCAACAATATATCTTTTTAAACTTTCAGGATTACATGTATTAATTGTTATTTTATTTTGATAACCACGAATAGCAAACTCTAAATCACTTAAATCTTTTTGTTGAAATTGATCACATTCTTCTCTTCAATCAATAACTAATTTATATTTATTTAAATCAGCAAAAGCTTTTAATTTTTCTTTCCGACTTGGTGAATGTAAACCTTTACAATATATTTTGCTACCATTTGATAAAGTAAAAGTAAAATTTGATAAATTAATAGTATAAGGAATATRATTTTCATCTAACATATTTCATATATTTTGAAATACACTATCTTTTAAATCTTTACTCCAATACATACTAGCAATGATACAAATTGGTTGTTTAATTAATAAACTAATTTTTAATAATTCACCAAACATTTTAATATTTGAAATAGTCTTACCACTATATCGTGTYCCAATTTGATTAATTTCATTAACTAATTCATATTTCTTAGCAAATGGATATTTATCACCAACAGTACTATTTTGTAATAACCAATAAGGTGTTTCTAACAAATAAGTAAAATGATTAAGCATTATTATCACTTTCTTTTTTAATATCTCTAATATCAGTTTGTAAATTAACTATTATTGGTTGTTGATTATTTAAATTTAATTCTTTTTCAAGTTCTTTTTCTTGCAGTGAATATTTATAATTAAAGGCTCGTTGTCAATATAATTTAGCACCATCMGGTGAACGCATCATAAAGTTAATTATTTCACTTTCAATTTTATCAACTTGTTTTTCAAGTAAAGGAACTATCTTTTCGCTCTTGTAAGTTTCATATCTTCATCTGTTAGAAAGGTTGAATTCATTGGCTAAATCATTCAAAGTATATGGTTTATTGGGTGATTTATCTTGCCAAAATTCTTCTATTTTACGGTAAATTGTTCGTAAACTTGCTGTTTTTGGATTAAATTCTTTCATTTTTTACTCCTTTTTTATACTAAAATTGCAATCATAAAAATTATATGGTTAAATATAAGTACAAAATAGAACATATTGAAGAACTTGGGAGAGTTCTTTTTTCATTATTTACATCTTAATTAAAATAAAAAAAGGTAAATTTCTTTACCTTCTTGGTTAAATTAATTTGCTAATAAATAAATTAACAGTTATATTGTAACATATTAAATAAAAATTACTATCTTTTTTTGATTTTTTATTATTTTTGTGATAATGTTTGAAATTAAGAAAAGGGGGTAAAAAATGATAAATGTTGATAACAACTTTTTTAACAATTTTAATATTTTATTAGATAAACAAAGTATTGAAATTATTGAACAAAATTTAGAAAATTATGATGAATGAATTTTTAAAAATTATAAAACTGATGAAACTTTAAAAGAATTTAAAGATTATAAAGCAAAAGAAATAAAACCAAGAACATTAACTATTTTAAATGGAAAAATAACTTTTAAAAGAAGAAAACTTTATAAAATCAATTCAGAAACAGGTAAAGAAGAATATATTTTTCTTTTGGATAAACTTTTAGGAATTAAAAAATGACAAAGAATAGATAATTCTGTTAAAGAAAAAATATTATCATTTATTACTGAGAACAAAAGATATAAAGATATTTTAGATACTATGGAGCATGTAAAAATTAGTTTAATGACAGTATCTAATATTATGAAAAATGCAAAAACTGATGAAGAATATTACTTTAATAAAAGTAATAAAAAAATAGATATTCCACATACTTTATATATTCAAATTGATGGAACTTTTTTAAAAATGTGAAATGAAAATAAAATAGGAAAAGAAAAAATAAAAAAACATAGTATATTTTCAACTGTTTATACTGGTTTTGATAAAGCAAAATCAACTAAAAAAAGACCTGTAATTGAAAATAAATTGGGTGTTATAGAATTGGATAATATTCCAGAATATATTAGAAAAAATAGTAAATTAACTAATTTTGTTAGTAAATTACTTATATTAATTACAAGTTATTATGATATTAATGACAATATTGAAATTATGGTATTAGGTGATGGTGCACCTTGAATTAAAAATATTGCAAAATTTATTCAAGAATATTTTCCTAAAAATAAAGTACATTACACGATAGATAAATTTCATCTTACAAGTAGATTTAAAAAATTATATCCCTACCAAAGTAAAAACAAACAAAATAAAGAAACATATAATAAGGCAGTTGATTATTTTTTTAATGCTAAATATGAAGAATTATTACAATGCCTAGAAAACAGTACTACTTTTATAAAAGAAGCAAAAATGAAATTCTTAAAAGAGACAATTAAATTAATTAAAAATAATGAAGAAGGTGTCAAAAATCAAACACTATGAAATAATATTGGTTGTCACATTGAAGGTGATATATCACATTACTGTAAAGGTGTTTTGGTTAAAAAAGCAACTTATCATGAAAAAACTCTTAAAAATAAATTAAATACCAGCATGATGAATTTTAAAAATAAAATTAATTTATTTAATACTAATGAACCATTAGAAGAAAATAGAATTAATTATTCAGTTAATAATTTTAATAAAAACTTACAACAAAACTTATATCTTTATTAATTTTATATAAGAAATTAAGTAATTTTAATAAAAATATATTTTTTGTTGTGGAAAAATTTAAAAAATACTAAAATATTATTGACAATAAAATTAAAAGTAATACAATTTAAATAAGTAAGTGGTATATTATTCCATAATTTCTAAGATATTAATTAAAACCCTTAAATAATACATACAACCAACAAGGTCGCATGGAAAAAAGAAGGGTTTTAAAAAATACATAGAAATTGAATACGAATAATAAATTAAACCATTTACTAAAATGGTTTTTTTATTTGTTGTAAAACCAAAATTATTAATTGATTCAAAGAAAGGACAGCATCTTAAGTTTTTAAAATAGAAACTTTTTATCGCAACTTTTTGTTACCTTCTTTAAGTTGTGTTACACATTTATTAAATATCTTAGAAATTTTTACAAAGTGTACCTGTTTTTTCTCCTAATTTAAGGTGTTGTCTTTTCTTTGTTTCAGTTAATTAGTTTGTTAATAAATAAAAAAACTTAATAAAAGAAGGAGTAAGTAATGGAAATTAATAAACAACAAAAAATATGTGATGTTATTGATTGCTATAAATCAATATCATTCATTACCAAAGAATTTTTATCAAATAAAGTTTTATGAACTTGTGAAAAACATAAAAATTTATTAAATCATACAAAAGATAAAAACCAAGAGTGGCTTTATAAACGTTTAGAAAATTCAAAAATTATCTTTGATTATAAAACTGGTTTTTTAAAACTTTGATTTTATAAAACAACTTAATGCAGAGTGGAACGGTTATTTTAAATAACTAAGTGTTTTTATTCCACAGGAGGCGGTCTAGCCCAGCGGTAATCAGTCCGGAAATAATAGACGCTTTAACAAACGATAGTGGTGATAAGTGCGCGGTCAACATCGAACCACAATAAACAAAAGAGATGGTCACTTTATAAATAAATTTGCGATAGATATTACTTCTTAGAAGTGACAGCGGTTTAAAAACCACAAAGTCAGCATTAGGCTCTTCAAGGTGCAAGTAGATTTATTTTAAAAACTGAACGCTTTGACCTGAAATGGTGCGGGTGAAGAGAGAGAA
Organism: Spiroplasma sp. hy2; assembly: GCF_044714365.1. Lineage (NCBI taxonomy): Bacteria > Bacillati > Mycoplasmatota > Mollicutes > Entomoplasmatales > Spiroplasmataceae > Spiroplasma > Spiroplasma sp. hy2. Next base: position 7,562 of record NZ_RXFZ02000001.1, on the reverse strand, counting down.
AACTCTCTGGCTACAAAAACAAAAAACAACTGTCGATTATTTAACTAACAACATACCACCACCGCTCACCCACAGCGAAGCGGATGGCGTAGTAAATAAAATAGATAAATACAATACTTATATAACTAATTCTCGCTTTGGCACTTTCACTTGGTAGTGAGTGCCAGCGAGTTAAAAAATAGGAAAAATAATTTAGGAGGTAAATATGAAAAAGTTAAATAAAATTTGTCTTAAACAAAAATATTGAGGATATTGCTCAAAATGCAATCAAGAAAACAAATTACAAGAATTAATGTTTAAAAGTTATTCAGTATCATTTGAAGATATGACTGATGAACATTGAGCATTAGGGAAACAAAATTAGGAGGAATTAAATTATGAATAAAAGATACGTATTAATAATGAAATATAATAATTTGTTTGATAAAACAACTATTTTTAAAACAGATTTTTTTTATACATTAGAAGAAGCGAGGATTACTGCTAATGTTGAAAATGAAAATCATTGATTAACAACTATTATTGATTTAGAAGATAGCAATATTAAATGACAAGGAGATAAATAATTATGTGAAAAGATGAAAATGGTTATGTTTATACAGAAGAAGATTTATTTAATTTAGCATTAGATGAATGTTATTCAGAAGAAAGTGCTTATGAATATATTGATAATTTAATTAATGAAATGGAATTAGAGGAAATTTAATTATGGAAGATTTAAAATTAAATAATGAAGTTAAAAATATTACTTATCCGTTTTATTTAAAAGGAAATAATTTTAAAGAATTAAGCTTAAAAGCATTAACAATTAAAAAGTGAATTGATGAAAATGGACAAGAATTAGCAGAATTTATATATCGACAACAAGCTTGATTAATAAATGGAGAATATAAATCACAATCACTAAAAGATTTAAAATTAGTAGTTTCAAAAATTGATTATATTTTTAGAGAACCATTAGAATTAATAAAATCTTTTAAAGATGAATTAAATTTTATTAGAAAAGATATTTTGAATTTAGAAAATAATATTAAGAATAATCATGATTCTTTAAAAAATAATGTTATTAATATTCAATTTCAAAAACAAAATGAAATTATTGAAACTCATAAAAAAGAACAATTTTTAGAAATTAAAAGTGTAGCAAAACAAGAACAAGAATTAAAAATTATTACTAGTAATTTTCGTAAAGAAAAATTATTAATTAAAGATATTGAAATATTAGGTATTAATGATGATTTTTTACAAAAAGCCGATAAATTAGAACTTATTAATCTTATTAAAAATTATTTAACTATTGATGAACAAATTGTTAAAAATGAAATTAAATATCAGTGAGATAGTAATAATGATATTAATTTAATTGGGGTTAAAGGTATTAATTTTAAAATAAATAAAGGAGAAAAATAACATGACAAATATTGTAGAATTTTTAAGAACAGATAAGGCAACTGATTGAATAAAAAGTAAATTTTCTAATGAAAATGAAATTGCAAGATTTAAAAGTAATATAATTGCAATATCAAATAGTAATGAATTATTACAAAAAGCAGATCCAAAAACAATTATGACTGCTTGTTACCAAGGGTCATTATTAAATTTACCAATGGAAAAACAATTTGGTTATGCTTATGTTGTTCCTTATAATACTAAAATAACAAGAATTATTAATGGTCGTGAAATACAAGAATGAGTTAATCAAGCCCAATTTCAAATGGGTTATAAAGGTTATATTCAATTAGCCCAAAGAAGTGGTCAATATTTGGATATGTCAGTATCAGATGTAAAAGAAAATGAATTAGTAAATTATGATCGTTTAAAAGGAACTAGTTTTAATTGAATTCAAAATGAAGATGAAAGAGAAAAATTACCAATTATAGGTTATGTAGCATACTTTAAAATGGTTAATAGTTTTGAAAAAACTTTATATATGACCAAAGAACAAATGGAAAATCATTTTATGAAATATTCTAAAACTTATGCTAAAAATAAATCATTTTATATTGCTAGTTTTGATGAAATGGCCCTTAAAACCGTATTAACATCATTATTAAGAAAATGAGGTATTATGTCGGTTGAATTACAACAAGCATATAAATCAGACCAAGCAGTTATTACAACTAATGATGAAAAGATTTATATTGATAATGATAGTAGTGTCGCCAAAAATAAGGGGCAGATGAGCGATGAACCATTATCAAATAAAAATAATTTTACCCCACCTAATGATGAAATAGTGGCCATAAACGATAATGTAGTTAAAGAAGAAGATATATCAAATGTAGTACCAGTGGTTAATAATAACAATGATGAAGAATGAGCCAATTGATAAAAATAGGTATTGACCCATCAGGAACTGGTACTACGGCTATTGTTGTTTATAAAAATAATAAATTAATAGATAAACAAGAATTTATAAATAAAAATTGAAAAGAACAATATGAATTTATTAATGATATTTTATTATGAAGAAAAAATTAATATTGAGATTATTATGTAAAAAATAAAGGTGAACTTTTTCCAAAAGGATTAAATATTGAAGATTGTTTATATACATCTGCTAATGCAAGTAAAGATAGAGATGATTTATTAAGATTATTAGGAGCATTATCTGTTTACAAATATTTTTTATTAATTGAGTATCACCAAAAAATACTAAATCAGTTGTTAAAAATATGGAAAATTTAAGTAAATATAATGATAGTTGCTTATGGAAATTTGATAAAGATATTAATTTAACTTATGAATATGGTAAAGGTTGAAAATATAAGAATGAAAAAATAAGTAATCATTTACGAGATGCAATTATTATTGCTAATTATGAGAGTTAATATTATGAAACATTCATATAATCAAAAAACAGGAAAATATTATTCTTGTAAAATTCGAAATGTTAATATTTATTTAAATACAGAACAAGAAGAAATATGAAATGAATTATCTTATTTTGAGACTTATTCTCAACGAATAGAATATCTTATCAACTTTTATATAACACACAATAAAGAAAAATAAAAAATAACCAATTAAGGTTATTTTTTTAAATACTATTTGTTAGTTTTTGAATAGCATCTTTTTGTGCTTGTTTTTTGTCATTTACTTTAACTTGTTTTTTAACATTTTTAATTTGACCTGTTTTTAATGCTAATTCTGTTGCGTAATCAGTTCCGCGTAAATGCTTTTCATGGGCAATAACCGCAGTTCGTAATTCTCTAATTTCTGCTTTATATTTTTTAATTTTTTTAGCAGATAATCCAAGAATACCAAGACTACCCATTCCACCAGCACCGGCTAAAACAAGTAAAGCAATCATTAATGTTTCATTCATTTTMTTAATTCCTTTCTTATCCTTACTCAAACAGTGGCCATCTATCCTTTCAGAACAAAATAATTTATAAATTAAACTATATAACCACCCAAAAATATCAGCCACCCCTATATATAGTTTATTTTAAATTTAATTCTTTGTTATTTTCTTCTGTTATANNNTTTTGTTTTTTAATATTTTCATTTTGTATATTTTTAAATATTTCTTCTGTTATGCCATCTAAATTATTTCATTGTTTTGCTAATCTTGGTTGAATAACTCGCGAATTAATCCGACAATCTAAGCAATGTCTTAAATGGTCTTTTTTTCATTTTGATTTATCAATTCAAATTATAATTAAAGAAATTATTAAAGTAATTAAAGGTAAAATTGTAAATACTAATCCCATTTTAGATATTTTTAATCGTGGAATATCAATTTTCATATCTACTTTTGGTTTACTACTAGCAACAAATATGCCTTGAATTCCATGCGTAAATAAAGGTGTTAATAATATTGCTATGCCATTACCTCAATATTGACCATAATTATATCAATTAATATTATCTTTTATTGCATTAATCATTCCATATTCTAATCAACAATTTAATAATAAAAATATTAATGTATAAAAACTAACTACTCAACTACGAATTTTATATTTTCTTTCTCATTCTCTAATATCTTTATGAGTTCAATTATAAGTTGGAATAGGATCTTTTTTAAATCAATTTCAAGGTAATGCACCCTTTAATCAAGTTGTTTTATCTTGTTTCATTAATTAAAACTCCTTTCTAACTTATTCTTTTTCTTTCAATACTTAATGTTTGGATTTCATATTTAACGCCATTTTGATTTAATAAATTAATAACAGCATTTTGATAACCTTTTCTTAAACTAATAGATATTGTAAAAATAGGTAACCCTGAAAATTGAAAGGTATTTCCAACTACTACATCATAATTTTTATCAAATCCTTTTTCACTAAAAATTAATGAACTTTTATAAATAGTTTTGTTTTCTTTTAAATATCCTAATTCAACTTTATATTTATATATTCCGTTAGAAGTAACTGGTAAAATATATTGAGTATCATTAGGATTAAAATCACTAGTATTAACAACTTCTCAATCACTACYCCCGCTAATAGATATATCACCACTCCCTAATAATGAATTACCATTAATAGTTTTAATGTTTGTTCCACTTATTAATTTATCTTGTTTATCTAATAAAATATTATCAATTGCAGCTGCATCGTAATAATTATTTTTTAAGTCTTGAGATGTTTTTACAATATATTTACCATCTTGCTTATCAATATAATCTTTATTTAAATCACTATCTTTAATACCATCTGATGGAATATCACCACTTTGTTTTGCTTTTCAGACATTATCTTCATAATAAATCGTGTTATTATCAAATGGAACTATTAATTTAATATATTCATTATAATCAATTTTAGAAAAATCATTAATAATTGGATAAGTAATATTTATTGAATTATCTGTTTGTAATCGTTCTTTTAATCAAAATAATAATGTTGGATAAAAAGTTTTTTTAGTAATATGTTTATATTCTTCTTCTAATGAATAAGCATAATTATCTAAACTATAATTATATGGTCTAGATACTGTTTTACTAGATATAATATCAATAATTTCACCTGCTAATTTTAAAGCATTTTTAACATCTCTGATAATAGTATCATTTGCTTCAGGGTCATTATTTTGAGAATAAGCTACACCACCTTGAGAAAATGAAGCACTACCAGTTAAATCATTTACTCCTTTTGGTAAATATCAATTTATAACTGCTAATAAACAAGCAGATTGAATATAACTTAATCATTTATTATATTCAATTAAACCAGTATTATCTTTTTTTACTCATGGAAATAATTCTTTTTTATTTATTTTATCTGAAATTGTCCCACCTGATAATCTATCCATTCATAAACTAGTTTTTAAAATAGCATTATAAATTAAATTATCATTATAAGCAGATTGTTTTCTATCATTAATAGGTTGTCAAAGTTTACTTTCTTTAACATCTTCAACTGTTATAAATAACAAATTACTTAAATTATTTTCCATATAAAACACCCCTTAATTGATTACGATATTTATTTTTTAAATTATTTGGTTTATAACTATTAACCTTTCTTTTGGTTTTATTAATTGCTTTAATAGATTTATTAATCTGATAAAATTTATTTTTAACTGGTGTTTTATATAAATTCTTAATATTTTTAACATCACTTCGGCGTTCACGATATCATTTTTTATTATTAATTTCACCAGCAAAATTAAAATTAAAATGTCCAATCTTTAAATTATTAATAAACTTTTTAATTTGTTGTAATTTTTGAACTGTTGGTAATGTTAATTTAGTAGTTCCTTTGGGATATTTTTCTTTTAATGCTTGTGGTAATCGTTTTTTAATATAATTTCTTAAATGACTAGGTAACCATTTTCTTAATCAATAACGCCAAAATAAAGTCCCTGCATTAGATACAGCATTACTTAATAATTTTCATATTTCAACTGGAACACTAGGATAAACATAAGGTCCATAAAACTTAGGATGTTTTGCTGTTTTTGTATATATTAAAATAGTTAAATTACCTGTTAAAGTTAACTTATTTGTAATATTAAACATACCACTATCAAGTCAACTACTATTTAAAGGTTGTCAATTAGTATTTAGATAATTTTCATTTTTAAATTGTTCTCTATTTTTAATATTATTATCTTTTTCTAATTGACTTAATATTTGTTGTATTTCTTTTTTATGACCTTTTTTAATTAAATCTAAATAAGTAAAAGGATTTAACCACTGATAAATATCTTCAATCTTATTTGTAATTTTTTGTAATGGATTAGCATAATATGAAGCAAATTTATTAACTTTATTAATTAAATTAACAAATTTATTTATTACTACATTATTGCCTAAGTTCTCTGCTAATAAAGTTAAAACTCGTAATATTAATAAGTTCATATCTTATTAAGCATTTTTAATTACTACATCAATTGGGTTTGTTTGACCAGTAGCGTTATTTTTACCCTCAATTTGAACTTCAACAGTTTTATCATTTGTAATATCTATTGGTCAATCTTCACCCTTAGCTTCAATAAAGTAATCATAATCATTCTCAGTTAAAGAACTATCTATGGCTTTAATTGCTTTTAAAACGACAGCTTTAAATTGTGGTTTTAATTGTTCGGCTGTTGTTTGAGTTGGATCGTCAACATGAATAGTTGGTTTATCTAATTTATTAATCCCACTAATATCAATTTTATTTGATGATGGAATTACATAATCAACAGGAACTCTAAATGTTTTATTAAGATTACTTTTAGCAATATTAATTTCTGCTTGTGTAGGTGCTTTTTCTAAAATAATTTTACATGTTTTTGGATATAAAATAGTTGGTGTTGCATATTGTACTTTACCAATTCATTTAGGGTTAGCAGTATCATTATCTAAAACTTGTTGAATAGTATCCATATTAATTGGATATGCTCATACTTGTTTATTAATAATTAAACCATTTACATTAGTAAAATTATAACCTTTATCACGGTTAACTTGTCCTTTTGTATATGTTTTTTCTAAATGAAAACTTTTAGATACAGGAATACCCATTGCAGTATTTTCATATAATTCACCATTAACCATTGCTTTTAATTGGGCTTGTGAACCAATTACTTTTAAATAAGCAGGTGTTAATCCTAAATAGGCTCTACGACCTAAAACCATAAACATTTTATCGGTGGGCAATCCAAAATATAAATTACTAATTTGATTTGTTAATTCAATCAAAGTTTCATTTAATGTAAAGAATGCCTTATTTGCATCATCAGCATTTTCTGCTGTATAACTACGAAATGGAATTACTTCATATTGACCATCTGCTAAACAATAATCATAAATAGCCTGAATTAATTCACATTCTAAATTAACAAATTTATTTTGTACAACACTAGAAATAGCATCAGCAATAACACCATTTTTAATATTTTGTTCTATTAATGCCAAGTCAAAAGCTTCATTCATTAATTTTAAATTAAATCTTTTATCAATCGGAACTGGAATTCTTGTTAATCCCATTGTTTGAGTTGTACCACCATTTGGTAAAGTATAATCATTTTGTCATATCACACGATGAGTTAAATTATATAATGCTTGTCCCGCATTAGGTAATCAAGCAACTTGTTCGGCAGTTGCTGTTGCATACTGCATAATA